>CAXTVE010000013.1:2485-15278 GCA_964247485.1 uncultured Propionibacteriaceae bacterium | reverse complement strand
CCGGGCCCCCCCCCCCCCCCACCCCCCCCCCCCCCCCGCCCCCCCCCCCGCCCCCCCCACGGGGGCGAGAAGAGCACGATCACAGGGGCACCAAACCGACCTTGGCGTAGACGTCGGCGAGGGTCGGGCCGGCGACGGCGCGGGCCCGCTCCGCGCCGCGGGCCAGGATCGCCTCCAGCTCCGCGCGGTCCTCCAGCAGCTCCAGGGTCCGGGTCCGGTAGGGCAGGGCCAGGTCGGTCACCGCGTCGGCGACCGCGGTCTTCAGGTCGCCGTAGCCGTGCCCGGCGAACTTCTCCACGAGCGCCGGGATGTCGGTGTCGGTCAGGGCCGAGAGGATCGTCAGCAGGTTGGCCACCCCCGGCTTGCCCACCTCGTCGTAGGTGATCTCGCGCCCGGAGTCCGTGACCGCGGACTTGATCTTGCGGATGTTGACTCCTGGGTCGTCCAGCAGCTCGATGATCCCGGTCGGCGCCGACAGCGACTTGCTCATCTTCGCGGTCGGGTCGGCCAGGTCGCGGATCTTGCCGACCGAGGGCACGATGTACGGCTCGGGCACCACGAAGGTGTCGCCGTACCGGGAGTTGAAGCGGGTGGCCAGGTCCCGGCTGAGCTCCAGGTGCTGACGCTGGTCCTCCCCCACCGGCACCCGGTGGGCCTGGTAGAGCAGGATGTCCGCGGCCATCAGCACGGGATAGGTGAACAGGCCGACGTTGGCCGAATCCGCGCCCATCTTGGCGGCCTTGTCCTTGAACTGGGTCATCCGCTGCGCCTGCCCGAAGCCGGTCAGGCAGCTGAGGATCCAGGCCAGCTGGGTGTGCTCGGGCACGTGCGACTGCAGGAAGATCACCGACCGCTCGGGGTCCACGCCGGCCGCGATCATCTGCGCCGCGCTGCGCAGCGTGCGCTCCGCCAGCGTCCGCGGGTCGGTCTCGACGGTCAGCGCGTGCAGGTCCGCAACCCCGTAGAAGGCCTCGTGGTCGTCCTGCAGCGGCACCCACTGCCGCAGCGCGCCCAGGAAGTTGCCGAGGTGCAGGGAGTCGGCGGTGGGCTGGGCGAGGGAGAAGACCCGGGGCGTACGCGGGGTCAGGGGGGCGGGCACGCGGCACATTCTGGCACGCGACGGCGTACCCCTCAGTGCAGTTTCTGCTCCTCCTGGGCCGCCGCCGGCGCGGTGTCCAGCCGGTGCACCACGAACGCCGACGCCCGGCGACCGTCCAGCTCGCGAACTCTCAGCTCGACCCGGGCCATGCCGTCGGCCGGGTTCTCGCTGGCCGCGACGTCGGCCACCACCACGTCGCCCAGGTTGGGCAGCTGGCCCAGCCGGGCCATGAAGTAGCCGGCCAGGGTGTCGTACGGGCCCTCGGGGAGCACCAGCCCGGTGCGCTCGGTGAACTCGTCCAGCGTGCTCAGACCCTCGATCACCTCCTCGCCCGGCACGGTGGCCCGGTCCTCGACCACCGGGTCGTACTCGTCGGTGATGTCACCGACCAGCTCTTCGACAAGGTCCTCCATGGTCACGATGCCGGCCGTTCCGCCGTACTCGTCCAGCACGATCGCCAGGTGCGACGACCCGCGCCGCATCTCGCTCAGCGCTCGCAGCACCGGCACGGTGTCCGGCAGGGACAGCACCGGCCGCGCCACCTCCCGGACCGGCAGGGTACGGCTGCTCACGTCCGGGTCCAGCAGGTCGCGCACGTGCACGAAGCCGATGATGTCGTCGGCCGACTCCCCGGTGACGGGGTAGCGCGAGTGCGGCGCCTTGGCCAGCTCGCGCACCGCGCGGTGGGCCGGCATGTCCCCGGCCAGGAAGTCGACCTCGGTACGGGGCAGCATCACCTCGCGCAGGCTGCGCTCGCCGGCGGCGAAGACGTCGTCGACGATCTGCCGCTCCTCGGCCGACAGCGTGGTCGAGCCGCTCACCAGGGCCCGGATCTCCTCGTCGGTGACATCTTCGCGGCCGGCCTTCGGGTCGCCGCCGAGCACCCGGACGGCGACGTTCGTGGAGACGTCGAGCAACCAGATCACCGGCCGGGTGATCCGGGCGATCAAGGCGACGAAGGGGCCGAGCAGCAGCGCGACGCCCTCCGTCCGCTGCAGCGCCAGCCGCTTGGCGGTCAGCTCGCTGAGCACGATGGACAGGAACGAGATCACCACGGTGATCAGCACCAGGGCGATGATCGCGGCGGCCTGGTCCGACAGGCCGAGCCGCTGGAGCACCGGGGCGAGATCGTCGGCCAGGGCGGCCCCGCCGAACGCCGCCGACAAGAACCCGGCCAGGGTCACCCCGATCTGCACGGCCGACAGGAAGCGGTTCGGGTTCTCGGTGAGCCGGGCGATCGTGCGACCGCGCTTGCCCCGGTTGGCGATCTGGCGGATCTGGCTGTCCCGCAGCGAGACCAGGGCCATCTCGGCCGCCGCGAAGACCCCGCCGACACCGATGAAGAACAAGATCAACAAGATGTTGAGCAGCACTGTGCTCATGAGCGTTCAGTCATCCTGGGTCTCGTCGATCGGCCGGGCCGCTTCCGTGCAGCGTAGTGAATGCGGTTGTCGTCGGGCGAACCGAGGCGTTGGATGGGCGGATGGACCGCGACGCGACCGGTCGGGTGCCCGGGCGTACGTTCCCCGACGGCGTCCCCATCCTGGTCGACCCGGCATCGGGGGTGACCCTGCGGGCGACTGAGCCGAGCGACCTGCCCGCCATCGTGGAGCAGAGCCGCGATCCGGAGACCGTCCGCTGGACGACGAGCGTGCCGACCCCGCCGGGCGGCTACACGCTGGCCGACGCCGAGGAGTTCTACGCCCGGATCCGCACCGGTTGGACCGAGGGCAGCGCCCTGGCCTGGAGCATCGAGGGCGTGCGGGACGGCCTGCGCCAACACTGCGGCCTGGTCAACCTACGGCTCGCGGACCCCGGCTGGGCCGAGATCGGCTTCGCCGCCCATCCTGGCGGCCGGGGCCGGTCGATCACGAGCGCGGCGGTCCGGCTGGTCCGGGACTACGCCTTCGACGGGCTCGGGCTGACCACCCTGCGTTGGCGGGCGGTGGCCGGCAACTGGGCCTCGCGCCGGGTCGCCGCGGCCGCCGGCTTCGTCCACGACGGCACGGTGCGGCGACTGCTGGACCAGCGCGGGGTTCTGGTGGACGGCTGGGTGGGCACGCTGACCAGCGAGGACCCGCGTACGCCGCGCCGCGGCCTGGTCCCGGTCGAGCTGCTCGGGACCGACGTCGTGCTGCGGCCGTTCCGGCCGTCCGACGCCGACCGGGTCGTCGAGGGCTGCTCCGACGCGCGGACCCGGCACTGGTTGGTGGCCCTGCCTCGGCCGTACACCCGGGCCGAGGCCCTGGCCTATGTCGAGCACACCCGTGAGCTGGCGGCGCGGGGCCACGGGCTGATCTGGTGCATCGCCGACGCCACCGACGACCGCTGCCTGGGCTCGATCGGGCTGGAGGGGCTGGGCAGCTACGCGCCGTCGGGTGAGATCGGCTACTGGGCCCACCCGGACGCCCGGGGCCGCGGGGTGGTCACCGAGGCCGTCCGGCTGGTCGGCGGCTACGCCCGGTCGACCGGTCTCGCCAGCGCGATCGTGATCCGCTGCGCGGCGGAGAACACGGCCTCGCGGCACGGCGCGGAGCAGGCCGGCTACGTCGAGATCGGCCGGCTCCCGCGGGCCGAGCCGGTCGGGAACGGCGACCTCGCCGACCTCGTGACCTACGCGCTCTCCTGAACGGTCCCTGCCCACCGATGTGGAATCATCGAGCGCGTGACATTGCGGGTGAGTGTGATCGGGACGAACTACCTGGGGGCCACCCACGCAGCCGGGATGGCCGAGTTCGGCCACGAGGTGACCGGCGTGGACATCGACCCCGACCGGGTGAAGACCCTCAACGCCGGGGAGTCCCACATCTACGAGGTCGGGCTCGAGCCGCTGCTGGCCGCGCACACCGGGTCCGGCCGGCTCAAGTTCACCACCGACTACGCCGAGATCGCCGACTGGGCCGACGTGCACTTCCTCGCGCTGGGCACCCCGTCGGGACCCGGCGGGGCGGCCGACCTGTCCCAGCTGCACGCGGCCGTCGACACGCTGGCCCCGCTGCTCACCGAGCCCACCCTGGTCGTCGGCAAGTCCACGGTGCCGGTGGGCACGGCGATGGCCCTGGAAGAGCGGCTGCGGGCGCAGGCGCCGGCCGGGGACGGGGTGGAGGTCGCGTGGAACCCGGAGTTCCTGCGCGAGGCGTACGCGGTCGAGGACACCCTGCGACCCGACCGGCTGGTCTTCGGCACCCACTCGGCGCACGCGCTGGCGGTGCTGGAGGAGCTCTACGCCATCCCGATCAGCGACCGGGTGCCCGTGGTGCGCTGCGACATCGCGACCGCCGAGCTGATCAAGGTCGCGGCCAACTCGTTCCTGGCCACCAAGATCAGCTTCATCAACGCCATGGCGCAGATGTGCCAGGCCGCCGGCGGCGACGTGACGCTGCTGGCCGACGCGCTCGGCTATGACCGGCGGATCGGCCGGGACTTCCTCAACGCGGGGCTGGGCTTCGGCGGCGGCTGCCTGCCCAAGGACATCGCGGCGCTGGCGGTGACGGCCGACGAGCGCGGAGTGCACGTGCTGACCGACCTGATCCGGGCGGTCGAGGCGATCAACTCCCGCCAGCGGGCGGAGGTGGCGGACCTGGCGATCGACCAGGCCGGCGGCGACGTCGCGGGCAAGCGGATCGCGGTGCTGGGGGCGGCGTTCAAGCCGGGCACGGACGACACCCGCAACTCCCCCGCCCTGACCGTGGCCGACCACCTGCACGCCCACGGCGCCGACGTACGCATCTACGACCCGCAGGCCCGGCTGCCCCCGCGGGAGGGCTTCACCCAGGTGGCCAGCGTGGAGCAGGCGCTGCTGGGTGCTGAGGTCGTGCTGCACCTGACGGAGTGGCCGGAGTTCCGCCAGCTCGACCCGGAGCTCCTCGGCGGCCTGGTCAAGCAGAAGATCATCATCGACGGACGGCTCAAGCTGCACGCCGCCACCTGGCGCAACGCCGGCTGGAAGCTCGTGCAGATCGGCCGGGCCGCCAGCCTCTGAGGCGCTAGGAGCGGCCCGCCGTGACCAGCTGGGCCAGTTCCGGGTCGAGGTCGGCGCTGTCCACGGTGTGGTGCGTCGCGTGCAGATCCTTCTGCAGCAGCAGGTCGTCGTCACCGGGGTAGAACTGCGCCCGGTCGGGGTCGTCGCCGGCGAAGCGCCGGACCGCGTCCCAGTCCTCCCAGAACGACACGGTGACGACCTCGACGACACCGCCGGTGTCCCGGGTGAGAACGAGGACCCCGCGGTTGCCCGGGGTCTCCCGGTACTCCCGGACCCCGGTCCGCTCCTGGTGCTCCAGATAGCGGTCGAGATCTTCGCGGCGGACCGCGCCCCGCCAGGTCCGCATGATCACGGCGTCCCCGATCCAGCCACGGTCGTGGGCCGTCCCACCTGCCGGGCCCAGCCCGGGCACCATCCGTCGGCGGTGACGCTGGAGCGGCGACCGTCCCCGGGCGGCGGGAGATGCCCGTGCAGCCGGCCGTCCGGCGCGAAGTGCAGGAACTCCTCCTCCCACGGCCGCAGCCGCAGCTGCTGGCGCTCGTGGAGCCGCCGATGCTCCACCCAGAAGGTGCGCAGCGCCCACAGCGCGGCCCGCACCCGCTCCCGCCCGAGGACCCGACCTGTCTCGTCCACGCCGTCAGCCTGCCGCGCCGCGAGGGACGCCGGAAGAGCCGCGGGCGTCAGCTCCCGAAGGATCAGTGCCACCGGCGCCCCTCGCACCGGCGGGGGCGTACCGAGGGGCGCGATAACGTTCCGTGGGTGAGCGACGCGACGATCATCTACACCCACACCGACGAGGCGCCGGCGCTGGCGACGTACTCGCTGCTGCCGATCATCACCGCGTACGCGGCGAGCGCCGGAGTCGCCGTGGAGACCCGGGACATCTCCCTCGCCGGGCGGATCCTCGCCCAGTTCCCGGATCGGCTGACGCCGGAGCAGCAGCAGCCGGACGACCTGGCGGAGCTGGGCGCGCTGGCTCAGAGCCCCGAGGCGAACATCATCAAGCTGCCCAACATCTCGGCCTCGGTGCCGCAGCTCAAGGCCGCGGTCGCCGAGCTGCAGAGCCAGGGCTACCCGGTCCCGGACTATCCCGACTCGCCGCAGTCCGACGAGGACCGCGACGTCCGCGCCCGCTACGACAGGGTCAAGGGCAGCGCGGTGAACCCCGTGCTGCGCGAGGGCAACTCCGACCGTCGGGCCCCCGCCTCGGTCAAGGGATACGCGCGCGCCCACCCCCACTCCATGGGCGCCTGGGACGCCGGTTCCCGGACCAACGTCGCCAACATGAGCGCCGAGGACTTCCGCTCCAACGAGACCTCGGCCGTCGCCCACCTGGAGACCGAGGTGCGGATCGAGCTGGTCGCCGGCGACGGCACGGCCACCGTGCTCAAGGACGGCATTGCCGTCCGGGACGGCGATGTCCTCGACGCCACCGCGATGCACGTCGCCGCCCTGGACGAGTTCCTCGCGGCCCAGATCACCCGGGCGCGCGAGGAGGACGTGCTGTTCTCGCTGCACCTCAAGGCGACCATGATGAAGGTGGCGGACCCGATCCTGTTCGGGCATGCCGTCCGGGCGTTCCTGCCCGAGGTCTTCGCCACCTACGGCGACACCCTGGCCGCCGCCGGACTGAGCCCCAACAACGGGCTGGGCAGCATCCTGTCCGGGCTCGACGCGCTGCCCGAGGGGGCGGAGATCCGGCAGGCGATCGAGCGGGGCCTGGCCGGCGGGCCGAAGCTCGCCATGGTCGACTCCGACCGCGGCATCACCAACCTGCACGTGCCCAGCGACATCATCGTCGATGCCTCGATGCCCGCCATGATCCGCACCTCCGGGCACATGTGGGGGCCGGACGGCGAGGAGCACGACACCCTGGCCGTCATCCCCGACTCGAGCTACGCCGGGATCTACCAGGTCGTCCTCGACGACTGCCGGGCCAAGGGCGCGTACGACCCGACCACCATGGGCTCGGTGCCCAATGTCGGCCTGATGGCGCAGGCGGCGGAGGAGTACGGCTCGCACGACAAGACCTTCGAGGTCCCGCACGCCGGCACGGTCCAGGTCGTCGCCGACGACGGCACGGTCGTGCTGCGGACGGAGGTCGCCCCCGGCGACATCTGGCGGATGTGCCAGACCCGGGACGTCGCGATCCGGGACTGGGTCAAGCTCGCGGTCACCCGGGCCCGGGCGACCGGCGTCCCGGCGGTGTTCTGGCTGGACGAGACGCGGGCCCACGACGCCCGGCTGATCGCGAAGGTCGACGCCTACCTGCCGGAGCACGACACCGAGGGACTGGAGATCAAGATCCTGCCGCCGGTCGTGGCCACCGCCTACACGCTGGAGCGGATCCGGCGCGGCGAGGACACCATCTCGGTCACCGGCAACGTGCTGCGCGACTATCTGACCGACCTGTTCCCGATCCTCGAGCTCGGCACCTCGGCCAAGATGCTGTCGGTGGTGCCGCTGATCAACGGCGGCGGGCTGTTCGAGACCGGCGCCGGTGGGTCGGCGCCCAAGCACGTCCAGCAGCTGGTCCGCGAGAACTACCTGCGGTGGGACAGTCTCGGGGAGTTCCTGGCCCTCGCGGTGAGCTTCGAGCACCTCGCGCAGCGCACCGGCAACGCGCGGGCGCAAGTGCTGGCCGACACGCTGGACCGGGCCACCGGCACCTTCCTCAACGAGAACAAGTCCCCCGCCCGCAAGGTCGGCCAGATCGACAACCGGGGCAGCCACTTCTTCCTGGCGCTCTACTGGGCGCAGGAACTGGCCGGCCAGACCGACGACGTGGAGCTGGCCGAGACGTTCGCCGCGCTCGCCGACGAGCTGGCCGCCCAGCAGGACAGGATCGCCGAGGAGCTGCTGGCCGTCCAGGGCTCCCCGGTCGACCTGGGCGGCTACTACCGGCCCGACCCGGCGAAGGCGGCCGCCGTGATGACCCCGTCGGCCACGCTCAACGCCGCCCTGGCCCGCCTCCGCTCAAGAGTGTGAAGGATGTCTCCGGGTGTAGCCGGGAACATCCTTCACGCTGACGACGAGCCGTCGACGATCGCGTCCACCCGGTCTCGCGGCTGCTGGTCAACGGCGTATGCCTGCTCCGCCGGCCACCAGTCCGTCCGCCAGCGCTCGAGCAGCTCGGGCGAGTCCCGCGCCGTGATCCGCCGGCGGCGCACGGCGTCGGGCACCTCGAGCCAGATCGTCAGGTCCCAGGGCACCCCCAGCCGGCTGTCGGTGGCGGACACACCCTCCACCACCACCGGGACACCCGCCGGCACCGCCCGCCACCCGCCGAGCTCCCCGGTGAGCAGGTCAGCCGGCCGATAGCGCCCAGGCCGCCCCGCACGCAGCGGCCCCAGCACCTCGGCGACAAAGCGGTCCCGCTCCCAGGTCGTCAGATCGGGGCGGGCGAAGTCATCCACCGGCACCACGACGGAGCCGGGCACCGCGGCCGCGATGGCGAGGGCCAGGGTGGTCTTCCCCGCCGCCCCGAACCCATCCACTCCCACCCAGCGCGTGCCGGGTGGCCCGGCCAGCCGCGCGCGTACCCACGCGGGCACGTCGGCCCGGAGAAGCCGAAGGGGCACCGACGCACCTCCTCTCCGACGCCGATTGCTAGCGTCAGGCTACGAACGTGCCGCCACTGTGAGGAGCCTGCGTTGAACCCATCGTTCTGGGCCAGGGGGACAACCCCCTTGGACCCCCGAAAATGACCGCCGCCGTCAAGATCGCCGTCACCGGAGCCGCCGGCCAGATCGGCTACAGCCTGCTGTTCCGGATCGCGAGCGGGTCGATGCTCGGGCCCGACACCCCGGTCGAGCTGCGGCTGCTGGAGATCACCCCGGCCCTGAAGACCCTGGAGGGCGTGGTGATGGAGCTGGACGACTGCGCCTTCCCGCTGCTGTCGGCCGTCGAGATCGGCGACGACCCCACCTCGATCTTCGACGGCGTCAACCTGGCCTGCCTGGTCGGCGCCCGGCCGCGCAGCAAGGGCATGGAGCGGGGCGACCTGCTCGAGGCCAACGGCGCGATCTTCAAGCCGCAGGGTCGGGCGCTCAACGACCACGCGGCCGACGACGTGAAGGTGCTGGTCACCGGCAACCCGGCCAACACCAACGCGCTGATCGCGCAGAGCAACGCCCCCGACATCCCGCCGGAGCGGTTCACCGCACTCACCCGGCTGGACCACAACCGGGCCAAGGCCCAGCTCGCCGCGAAGACCGGGACCAGCGTCAACGACATCCGCCACATGACGATCTGGGGCAACCACTCCGCCACCCAGTACCCGGACCTGTTCAACGCGACGGTCGGCGGCCGCAACGCCGCCGAGCTGGTCGACGACCAGGGCTGGCTCGAGTCGACCTTCCTGCCGACGGTGCAGCAGCGGGGCGCGGCGATCATCGAGGCCCGGGGGTCCAGCTCGGCGGCCAGCGCGGCCAACGCCACCGTCGAGCACATGCGCGACTGGGTATCCGGCACCCCGGCCGACGACTGGGTGTCCATGGCCGTGCCCTCCGACGGCTCGTACGGGGTCGCCGAGGGCCTGGTCTCGTCCTTCCCCTGCACCACCTCCGGCGGCGGGTACGCGATCGTCCAGGGCTGCGCGGTCAACGACTTCTCGCGGGGCAAGATCGACGCCAGCGCGGCCGAGCTCGCCTAGGAGCGGGAGGCTTTCCGCGCCCTTGGTCTGTTCGGCTGATCCTGTCCAACCGCCCGGGCTGGCCCGGGCCCTACGTCAGACTGGAGCCATGAGCGACGGATCCGGCGCGGACTCGCGCGCCTCCACCTGGGACAACCCGTCGTGGTCGTCCAGCCTCTCCGACAGCAGCCTGTCCGGCCGGCCGGAGGAGCAGCCGCCCAACCCGTGGAGCCGGCAGGCCGCCCAACCCGGGGCGGACCCCGGCCCGGCCTCCGTCCCGTCGGCACCGCCGGCCGCGGCCCCGGAGCCTGCCGCCTTCGAACCGGGCCAACCGGGGTTCGACCCGCAGCCGCCGCCGCCCTACGGCGGGGTGAACCCGTACGGCAGCAACCCGTACGAGACGAATCCCTACCAGCCCGCGTACGGCGCCGTCAGCCCGTACGGCGTGGCGCCCCCGAGCCACCCGCAGGCGAGCACGGCGATGATCTTCGGGATCCTCGGCGTCGTCTTCGCGTTCAGCTGCGGCATCGGGGGACTGATCGGCATCCCCGGCATCGTGATCGGTCGCCGGGTCCGCAACGAGATCGACGCGCAGCCGGGCCGGTACGCCGGGCGCTCGCAGGCGGTGGCCGGCGTCGTGACCGGGATCATCGGCGTGGTGCTCGCCGTGGTGGTCACGGCGGTGATCGCACTGGCCATCGCGGCGGGAATCGCCGCCGATCAGTACTGACCGACCCGCCGGATAGGGAACAATGTCGGCCATGAGCCATCCGTATGACCCGAGCCAGAACCCGCAGAGCCAGCCGAGCGCGAACCCGTACGAGCAGCCTGCCCAGTCCTACCCGCCGGCGGGCCAGTACCCGCCCGCCCAGCAGGGGCAGTACGCGCCTGCCCAGCAGGGCCAGTACGCGCCCCAGCCGTACGGCGGCCAGCCCTACGGCGTCGGCGGTGGGGAGCACCCGCAGGGCACGATGATCTTCGTGCTGGGCATCGTCGGCATCTTCGTCGGCGTCTGCGCCCCGATCGCCTGGATCCTGGGCAACAAGGCCCTGAACGAGATCAAGGCGACCGGTGCCTCCTACAGCAACGAGTCGCAGATCCGCACCGGCCGGATGCTGGGCAAGGTGTTCACGATCCTCTACATCGTGTTCATCGTGCTCTACATCGTCTTCCTGGTCGTGGTGCTGGCCTCGGTCGGGGCGTCCGGCGGGTTCAACTGACGGGTACGGCCCGACTCGGGGACGAGGCGGCCGGCCTCGCCGGTCGCCTGGTCGGCCTCCGCCGCGAGCTGCACGCCGCCGCGGAGATCGGGCTCCAGCTGCCCCGGACCCAGGCCCTGGTCACCGCGGCGCTGGCCGACACCGACCTGGAGCTCACGACCGGCCACGCCCTCACCTCGGTGGTCGGGGTGCTGCGGGGTGCCGGACCGGCCCCGGCGCCGGCGGTGCTGCTCCGGGCCGACCTGGATGCCCTGCCGGTCACCGAGCGGACCGGGAGTGCGTTCGCGGCCCCCGACGGGGTGATGCACGCCTGCGGCCACGACCTGCACACCGCGGCCCTGGTCGGCGCCGCCCTCCTGCTCAGCCGCCACCGGTCCGAGCTGCCCGGTGATGTCGTCTTCATGTTCCAGCCCGGCGAGGAGGGCGGGAACGGCGCGCAGGCGATGATCGCCGAGGGGGTGCTCGAGGCGGCCGGGCCGCGGGTCTCCGCCGCGTACGGGCTGCACGTGTTCTCCTCCACGCTGCCGCGCGGCGTGTTCGCCACCCGCGGCGGACCGCTGATGGCGGCTTCGGCGGCGCTGACCGTCACCGTCCGCGGGGTGGGCGGGCACGCCTCACGGCCGCACCTGGTCGCCGACCCGGTCATCGTCGCCGCCGAGATGGTGGTGGCCCTCCAGACCATGGTCACCCGCCAGTTCGACGTGTTCGACCCGGTGCTGGTCACCGTCGGACAGTTCACGGCCGGCACCCGGGGCAACGTCATCCCGGACACCGCCTACCTGGAGGGGACGGTGCGGGCCTTCAGCACCGAGACGAGAGCCCGGCTGGAGGAGCGGTGTGTCCGGCTGTGCACCTCGATCGCCGCCGCGCACGGGCTGAGCGCCGAGGTGCGGTTCAGCAGCGGCTACCCGGTGACCGTCAACGACGTCGAGCACGCCGACTTCGCGCTGGCCGTGGCGACCGAGGAGTTCGGGCCGGGACGGGTCGTCCGGCTGCCCGATCCGATCATGGGCTCGGAGGACTTCTCCCGGGTGCTCGAGCAGGTGCCGGGCGCCTTCGTCTTCCTCGGCGCCTGCGCCACCGACGACCCGGGCAGCGCCCCGACCAACCACTCGGCGTACGCCCGCTACGACGACTCGGTGCTGACCGACGCCGCCCGGCTGCTGGCCGAGCTGGCCTGGCGGCGGCTGGCGCTGCTCGCCTGACCTGGATCCGCGCACCGCGGGACTGTCGCGGCTCAGTCCCGGGTGGGCACCACCAGCGCCAGCACGATCACGGCCGCGGCCAGCACGATCAGCAGGCCGGTGTCGAAGCCCTTGCTGCGGACCTGGAGCAAGCCGGCCTCGCGGCTGGGCAGGGCGAGCCGGAGGACCGCGCCGAGGCCCAAGGACGCACCGAGCACCAGGCAGCCGAGCCGCCACGTCGCGTCGCCCGCCGCCGCGACGACCAGCCCGATGACCACCCCGGCCAGCACCACCAGCAGGGGCCAGGCCCGCAGCGCCCGCTGGGCGGCCGCCGGCTCCTCGCGGGCCCGCCGGGGCGGGGTGACCCCCGTCGCCATCGTCACCCTGCCAGCCGCTCAGCCCGCTCGACCACGTTGGTCAGCAGCATCGCCCGGGTCATCGGGCCGACTCCGCCGGGCACCGGGGCCACCCAGGAGGCGACCTCGTGCGCACTGGCGTCGATGTCGCCGACGAGGCCCGCATCGGTCCGGGTGATGCCCACGTCGACGCACACCGCCCCGGGCTTGACCATGTCGGCGGTGATCAGCCCCGGTCGTGCGGCCCCGGGCCCGCCCCAGTACCCCAGGCGGGGGGGGGGGGGCAGGGCCCCGGGGCCCGGGGGGGGGGGCGGGGCGG
>CAXTVE010000013.1:0-2475 GCA_964247485.1 uncultured Propionibacteriaceae bacterium | reverse complement strand
ACGATGTCCGCCTGCCGGGTGTGGCGGGCCAGGTCCACGGTCCCGGTGTGGCAGAGCGTGACGGTCGCGTTCTCGCTCTTGCGGGTCAGCAGCAGACCGAGTGGCCGGCCGACGGTGGTCCCGCGGCCGATCACGCACACCTCGGCCCCGGCGAGCTCGACACCATTGCGGCGCAGCAGCTCGACGACCCCCCGCGGCGTGCAGGGCAGCGGCCCCGGTGACTGCAGCACCAGCCGGCCCAGGTTGACCGGGTGCAGCCCGTCGGCGTCCTTGTCGGGGTCGACGGCGAGCAGCGCCGCGAACTCGTCGAGCGCCCCGGGCAGCGGCAGCTGGACGATGTAGCCGGTGCAGGCGGGGTCGGCGTTCAGCTCGGCGAGCTTCGCGTGCAGCTCCGCCTCGCTGACCGCGGCCGGCAGCTCGACCTGGATCGAGGCGATGCCGACCTGCGCGCAGTCGCGGTGCTTGCCCCGCACGTACGCGTGACTGCCCGGGTCGTCGCCGACCAGCACCGTGCCCAGGCCCGGGGTGATCCCGCGAGCCTTCAGCGCCGCGACCCGCTCGGTCAGGTCAGCCTTGATCGTGGCCGCCAGGGCCTTGCCGTCGAGAATCTGTGCCGTCATCGCTCTCTCGTCAGTGGAAGAAGTGCCGGGCGCCGGTCAGGTACATGGTCGCTCCGGTCGCCCGGACCGCCGCCACGACCTCCGCGTCGCGCACCGAACCGCCCGGCTGGACGATCGCGCGTACGCCGGCATCGAGCAGGATCTGCGCCCCGTCGGCGAACGGGAAGAACGCATCGGAGGCCGCGACCGACCCGGCCGCCCGCTCCCCCGCCCGCTGCACGGCCAGCCGGCAGGAGTCGACCCGGTTGACCTGGCCCATGCCGACCCCGACCGAGGCCCCGTCGCGGGCCAGCAGGATCGCGTTGGACTTGACCCCGCGGACCGCCCGCCAGGCGAACTCCAGGTCCGCCAGCACGTCCGGCGTCGCCGGGTCCCCGGCCGCCAGGGTCCAGTGCGCGGCCCGGTCGTGGTCGGCGTCCACCGTGTCGTGGTGCTGGACCAGCAGCCCGCCGTCGACCTCCCGGCCGGCCACCCCGACGGGCCGGTACGGCTCGACGAGGAGGATGCGCAGGTTCTTCTTGGCGCTCAGCACCTCCACCGCGCCGTCGTCGTAGCCGGGGGCCAGGATCACCTCGGTGAACACCTCGCTGACCTGGCGGGCCATCTCGACACTGACGGGCCCGTTGGCCGCGATCACCCCGCCGCAGGCCGCCACCGGGTCGCCGGCGTGGGCGCGGCGGTGGGCCTCGGCCACGTCGGCCCCGACGGCCACGCCACAGGGGTTGGCGTGCTTGATGATCGCCACGGCCGGCTGGTCGAAGTCGTAGGCCGCGCGCCGGGCCGCGTCCGCGTCGACGTAGTTGTTGTACGACATGTCCTTGCCGTGCAGCTGCTCCGCCGCCGCCAGCCCGCGCGCCGTCCCCTCCTCGCGGTAGAGCGCCGCCGGCTGGTGCGGGTTCTCTCCGTAGCGGAGCACCCCGGCCCGCCGGTAGGTGGTGCCCGCCCAGATCGGGAACGGCTCGTCCGGCTCGGCCACCGTGCGACGCAGCCACCCGGCCACGGCGACGTCGTACGCGGCGGTGTGCGCGAACGCCTCCGCGGCCAGCCGCTGCCGCTCGGCCAGGGTGAAGCCGCCGCTGTCCAGAGCCGCCTGCAGCGCCGGGTACTGCTCCGGGGACGTGACGACGGCGACCGACGCGTGGTTCTTGGCCGAGCTGCGCACCATCGCCGGGCCGCCGATGTCGATCTGCTCGATGCACTCGTCGGGGGTGGCGCCGGAGACCACCGTCTCGGAGAACGGGTAGAGGTTGCTGACCAGCAGGTCGAACGGCGCGATGCCGAGTTCGCCGAGCTGCGTCGTGTGGGTCTCCAGCCGCAGGTCGGCCAGCAGGCCGGCGTGCACGGCCGGGTGCAGGGTCTTGACCCGGCCGTCCAGGCACTCCGGGAAGCCGGTGACCTGCTCGACCGGGGTGACCGGCAGACCGGCGCCGGCAATCGTCTTGGCCGTCGACCCGGTGGAGACGATCTCGGCGCCGGCGGCCACCAGGGCCTCGGCGAGCTCCACGAGACCCGTCTTGTCGTAGACCGACATCAGGACCCGGCGGATCGGCCGTCGGCCGTTCGGCTCGCTCACGTCCAGATCACCTTCCGGTCCTCGACGCGCCAGGGCCGGGTGGCCAGGCGGTGGGTGATGTCGGTCAGCAGCTCTCGTTCGGCCACCTTGATCCGCTCGTGCAGGGTCTCATGAGTGTCATCCTCGGCCACCGGGACGGCGGCCTGGGCCAGGATCACCCCGGTGTCGATGCCCGCGTCGACCAGGAACACCGTCGCCCCGGTGATCTTGACCCCGTACGCCAGGGCGTCCCGCGGCCCGTGGAGGCCGGGGAAGGAGGGCAGCAGGGCCGGGTGGGTGTTG
>CAXTVE010000012.1:7904-19247 GCA_964247485.1 uncultured Propionibacteriaceae bacterium | reverse complement strand
GCATGGGGAAGGCTAGGGCCATGGCCACTGACCAGTACACGCTGAGCGACCCGACCAAGCTCTACGCCGACATCGACACGCAGAAGCAGAAGCAGCCCGGGCCGGGGCTGGACACCAAGATGCGCGACCGGGCCGACCTGGGCGAGGACAGCTACCGCGGGACCGGTCGGCTGCAGGGGCGGAAGGCCCTGATCACCGGCGGCGACTCCGGCATCGGCGCGGCGACGGCCATCGCCTTCGCCCGCGAGGGTGCGGACGTGGCCATCTCCTACCTCGAGGAGGAGGAGTCCGACGCCCAGCGGATCATCGGGCTGATCAATGCCGCCGGCCGCAAAGCCCTGCCGCTGCCCGGTGACCTGGTCGACGCCGCGTACTGCCGCAACCTGGTCACCCAGGCGGTCGAGGGACTCGGCGGGCTGGACATCCTGGTCAACAACGGAGCCGAGCAGACCCACCTCGACGACCTGGCCGAGCTGACCGACGAGCAGTTCGACATGACGTTCAAGACCAACGTCTACGCGATGTTCTGGATCACCAAGGCCGCCCTGCCGCACCTAAAGCCGGGCTCGACGATCATCAACTCGACCTCGATCCAGGCCTACAACCCCTCACCGGGTCTGCTGGACTATGCCGCGACCAAGGCGGCGATCAACAACTTCACCAAGGGGCTGGCGCAGCAGCTCGCCCCCAAGGGCATCCGGGTCAACGCCGTCGCGCCCGGGCCGGTGTGGACGCCGCTGCAGGTGTCGGGCGGCCAACCGGCGGAGAAGCTGCCGGAGTTCGGCCAGGACACCCCACTGGGCCGCCCCGCCCAGCCCGCCGAGATGGCGCCGGCGTACGTGTTCCTGGCCTCGGCGGAGTCCTCGTTCGTGGTCGGGGAGACCCTCAACGCCAACGGCGGGACGCCGTCGCCGTAGATGCCGCAGGCGCCCGGCAGACTG
Source organism: uncultured Propionibacteriaceae bacterium (assembly GCA_964247485.1). Taxonomy (GTDB): domain Bacteria; phylum Actinomycetota; class Actinomycetes; order Propionibacteriales; family Propionibacteriaceae; genus Microlunatus. The sequence goes on along the minus strand of CAXTVE010000012.1, from coordinate 18,306 downwards.
AGCGGCATGAGCAGCGCACCGCGGTCCGTGGACGAGTCCGTGCTGGTCGACCTCAAGGACCGCCTCCGCGCGTTCCGCCGGGTCCCGCTGGTCGAGGGGGTCGGGTGGGACCGCGGCACCGACGCCGACTACCTGTACGAGCTCGTCGCCCACTGGATCGACACCTACGACTGGCGCGAGCACGAGGAGCGCATCCTCGGCTACCCGTGGGTGCACACGGGGCGGGGCGGGGCCGGACTGCGGGCGCTCCACCGCACGGCTGGGGCCGACGCCCCGACTGTGGTGCTGCTGCACGGCTGGCCGGACTCGGTGCTGCGCTTCGAGCGGGTGCTGCCGCTGCTGGGCGACGTCAACGTGATCGTCCCGGCGCTGCCCGGCTACCCCTACTCGGAGCCGGTGACCCGGCCGGGCATGTCGACCGCGGCCATGGCCGACGCCGTCGCCGCCTCGCTGGCCGAGCTCGGAGCCGACCGCTCCATCATCTCGGGCGGGGACATCGGCAGCTCGGTCGCCGAGCACCTCGCCTCCCGGCATCCGGACCGGGTCGCGGCGTTGCATCTCACCGACATCCCCTACACCCACCTGTTCACCGTCGACCCGGACGAGCTCAGCGAGGCGGAGCAGAAGTACCTCGGCGACGGGCAGGCGTGGCAGTTCGCCGAGGGGGCGTACGCCCTGATGCAGGCGACCAAGCCCCACACCCTGGCGGCCGCGCTCGGCGACTCGCCCGCGGGCTTGGCGGCCTGGATCGTGGAGAAGCTGCGCAGCTGGAGCGACTGCGGCGGCGACGTGGAGTCGGTCTTCCCGCGTGACGACGTGCTGACCTGGGTCACCGCCTACTGGGTCACCGGGACCATCGGCTCGTCGTTCCTGCCCTACGTCGAGGACGCGCCGCCGGTCGATGGCCGGATCGAGGTGCCGACGGTGGCGACGATCTTCCCGCACGACCTGGTCCCGGCGCCGCGCGAGTTCGGGGAACGGTTCTTCGACGTGCGGGAGTGGGACGAGGAGCCGTCCGGTGGGCACTTCGCCGCCTGGGAGAAGCCGGCGGAGTACGTCGCCGGCCTTCGGAAGGCCATCGCCCTGGCCTGAGCCGGGCGGGATGTCGCAAATCTCCCTCCAGGGGCCAGATGGCACCGTGCCGCACGCTCAATTCCTCGATTCCGAGCCCGTCTGGCGGGAGATTTCCGCGACTTTCGGGTGCCCATTCACATCAGGGGCCACCGTTGGGCCCTCCCTTGGTGTGGGAACAAGCGTCACTGAGATCGCCCGGCTCCTCGCCCAGGACGGCGTGGTCAGCCGTCGTGCGCATCCAGACCTCGAGCCCGCCCTGTGGCGGCTGGCCCGCCGGGGCGACCTGGCCCGTGTCCTGCCGGGCGTCTACGCCTCGGCCCGAACAGAGATCTCCACCCAGATCCGGATCGCTGCACTGATGGCCTATGACCCCGACGCGGTGCTGACCGAGGCTGCCGCCGCCAGCGTGTCGTTCTGGCCGGCCGTCAAGGTGGACACCGTCACGTGCGCGGTCCGGCACCGCCGGGAACCCCAGCGGGGTTTCGCCTTCGCCCGGCGCGTCATTCCACCCGAGCTGGTGTCCGAGCGTTCGGGCCTTCGCTACACCTCGGTGGCCCTGACCGCCTTGGATCTGTGCGAAAGCCACGGCGGTGACGGGATCGACCGGGCTCTGCGGCTGCGACGCACCACGCTGCGCCATCTCCACCGAGCTCTGGAGCTGACCGCAGCCCGCACGGGCAACCACGTTCGCCGCGAGCTGCTTCTCGACTCGCGGGACGAGCCCTGGTCCGCGGCCGAGCGGATCCTGCACCGACTCCTCCGGTCGGCCGGTATCACGGGCTGGCTCGCGAACCGATCGGTGGTCGTCGACGGGGCGCGGTACTACCCCGACGCGCTCTTCTCGGGGCGAGTCCGGCTGCTGATCGAGGTCGACGGCCGGGAGTACCACTCCGAGGAAGCGGTTTTCGAGTCCGACCGCTGGCGTCAGAACCAGCTCATCCTCGACGGGTGGTGCGTGCTCCGTTTCACCTGGCGGATGCTCGAGGAACGCCCGGACGAGGTGTTGGCCGTCATCCGGCGCGCCTTGGACATGCTCGGCGCGGCCTGACGTCGCGAATCTCCCTCCAGTGCGAAGGCGCCGGCCGGTTGCCCGCGGGGTCGTGGTGATCGGGCTCGTTCTGAAGGGAGATTCTCGACGTCGGCCGGTCGGGACCCTGGCCGGCGGGGCCGTTCAGCCCGACACGCTGACCGTCCGCCCGTGCCAGTCGTCGCACTCGATGGCCTCCGCCACCACCCGGGCGAGCTGGCCACGGGAGACCTGCCAGGCGCCGACGCCGTCCTCGAGGTCCACCTTCGCCGGCGCGTCGGCGGCCTCGTCGTTCAGCACGACGGGCCGCACCACGGTCCAGTCGAGGCCGCTGCCGCGGACGACCGCCTCCTGGCGCACGTGATCCTCGACCTGGGGCTTGATCAGCAGCCGGAAGAAGAGCTTGAGCGACAGCGGGAGCCTCGCATACGTCTCGCCGATCCCGTAGGTGGACTGCACGACCAGGCGGCGCACCCCCGCCGCGCGCATCGCCGCGACCACCTGAGCCGTCCCCCGCGAGCGGACGTCCAGCGGCGTGGAGGCCCGCCGGCGCAGCCGCACGGCGAGCGGGCTGTCCGAGATGCCCAGCGCCACGTACACAGCGTCTTGGTCGATCATCGCCTTGCCCAGGGCGTCGACGTCCATCACGTCCCCGGCCACGTTCCGGACCGGGTCGCCGGCCGGGCCATTCGGGACCGACCGGGCGAACGCCGTGACCAGGTGGCCCGCCTGGCCCAGTGCCCGGACCGCCGCCGCTCCGCTGCCCCGGCTTGCTCCCACCACGAGAACCTTCATGACTTCTCCCTCGGATTGGTGACCTGTGATCTCAGGCTTTCGCGAGCGCAGTGGACGATCAATGCCAGTCCTGCCCAAGTTCTTGATTCAGCGTCCGAGACTCACCAGAATGACGGCATGGAGTCCGATGTGCTGGCCGAGACCCTGCACGGGTTCGGGATGACCGGGGTCTTCTACGCGGTGTCGGAGCTGTCGGCCCCGTGGGGGATCGCGATGCCGCCGCTGCCGGGCACGATGGTCTTCCACCTGCTCACCTACGGCGCGGCGGTCCTCGAGGTGGAGGGGGAGCGGGTCGCCGTACGCCCGGGCGACCTGCTGCTCGTGCCCCACGGCACCGGCCACGCGATCCTCGACGAGGAGGGCAGCACCCCCACCCCGCTGTTCGACCTGCCCCGGGTCGAGCAGACGGAGCGGTACGAACGCCTCCGGGTCCTAGGTGACGGCCCGCGGACCGAGCTCGTGTGCGGTGCGGTGAGCTTCACCGGGCTCGGCGTCGGGCGGCTGGTCCGCAGCCTGCCGCCGGTCGTCCTGGTCGGTCGCGACGAGGAGTCGGGGTGGCAGCGGGCCGCTCTGGAGGTCATCGCCGCGGAGTCGCGGCACCCCCAGCCCGGCAGCGACGTGGTCACCGCCCGGCTCGCAGACGTCCTCGTCGTGCAGGCCGTCCGCGCCTGGCTGGAGTCCGCCGCGCCCGACCGGGGTTGGGTCGCCGGGCTCCGGGACCCGCTGCTCGGCCGCGCCCTGTCCGCCTTCCACGCCGACCCCGCCGCACCGTGGAGCCTGGAGTCGCTGGCCCGGACGGCCGGCATGTCACGCTCGGCGTTCGCCGCGCGGTTCACCGAGCTGATGGGCGAGACGGCGATCGGCTACCTGACCGCCTGGCGGATGGACCTCGCGGCCCGGCTGGTGCGGGAGCAGTCGCTGCCGCTCTCCCGGGTGGCGGAGCGGGTGGGCTACGGGTCCGAGGCCGCCTTCAACCGGGCCTTCCGGCGGGCGCACGGGCAGCCCCCCGGAATGTTCGCGCGCCAGCCGTTGACCTTCCTGGACCACGTCGGCGGCCCGCTGCCCGGGTGAGGGGACGGGTCAGCCCCCGCGCAGGACCGCCGCCACCGGCGTGCCGAACAGGTGCTCGGTCCCGGCGGTGATCACGTCCGCACTGGTCAGGCAGGCCAGGGCGACCATGGCCTGGTCGGCGCGCAGCGGGCCGGTCACCTCGATCGCGCCGAAGGCCAGACCCGGGTACGCCGCCGGGTCGAGCTCCTGCTCCGCCGAGGTGTGCGGGTCCAGGTAGAGCGTGTCGACCTGGCCCCGGACGAACGCGTCCGCGACGTCGGCGATCCCCGCCGCCATCCGGTCGCCGCGGCCCAGCTGCTGGCCGAGCTCGTGCAGCCGCTCGAGCCGGCTGGTGATCAGCCGGCCGCGCAGCACCTCCCGGATCTCGTCGGCCAGCGCGTCGTCGCCACCGTCCTCGGCCCGGCCGCCGTGGTCCAGCTGGACCACCTCGGCCCCGAGGTGCTCCAGGTCGCCCTCGACCAGCTGCCGGGACTGGACGTCTCCGGCCAGCACCAGCAGGTCCGGGCCGGCCGTCACCTGGCGCCGGATCTCCTCGACCACCTCCTCGGCGTTGCGGGCCCACACCTGTTCGGTCGACCGCTGGAACCGCTGCTGGGACCACCCGCCGGCCGACACCTTCTGCACGTAGGGCGAGTCGTCGGTGATCTCCGCCTCACGGTCGGCCCCCGGGCCGCCGTCGATGAACGTCTGCACCCGCCCGCCGGCATGGTCGACCAGGGCCAGCACGTACGGCACCACGATCGAGGCGTCCTGCACCCACTCGGCCAGGTCCGGCAGCGGCCCCCAGGAGTGGCGCGGCTGCGCCCGGTGCACCGAGGTCAGCTCGTCCAGCAGGACGCCGCGCTCGCTGGCGACCACCAGCCGCGACACCGGCGCCGGCCAGTGGGCCGCGGTCGCCAGCCGGTCGCGGACCTGCTCGGCCACCGCGCCCGGTGCGCCCAGCTCGACCAGCTCGTCGTGGGCGGCCCGGGCGGTCAGCTCGACCGCCTCCTTGTTGCCGGTGTCGGCCCGGCTCACCTCCGCGTACGCGCTGGCGAACGGTCCGGGGTCGTCGAAGAGGGCGCTGATCCGGTCGAGTTTCACGATGCTGAAGGTTACCCAGGTGCCGCCGTGGTCACCCAGGCGCCGGTCTCCGCCGAGGTGGCCATGGCCTCGACCAGCTCGGCGGCCCGGACGGCGTTCTCGATGGTCGCGCCGACCGGCCGGCCCGTCGCGATGGCGGTGACGAGACGCCGCAGCTCGACCACCTTGAGGTCGTCGAACCCCATCGCCACCCCCGCGCCCGGCTGGAACGCCGCCAGTTCCCCGTCGTCCGGGCGTACGAACCGGGTCGCGTACGCGGCGTCGACGTAGTCCTGGTCCAGGGCGCTGCGCAGCTCACCCATCCGGCGGAAGTCCCAGGCGAGCGCCCCGCGGTCGCCGTGCACCTCCACGGTGTAGGTGCACTGCTCGCCGACCGCGACCCGGCTGGCTTCCAGCACCCCGCGTGCGCCGCCGCCGAACCTCAGCAGCGCTCCGACGTAGTCCTCGTTCTCGACCGGGCCGCGCTCACCCGACGCCGCGGCCGAGCGGTCGGCCGTCGGGTCGACCCGCGGCCGGGTGGTCAGGAACGTGGCCCGGTCGGCGACCAGGTCGGTGATCGGCGTGCCGAGCAGGTGCTCGGCGAGATCGACCCCGTGGCTGACCAGGTCGCCGAGCACTCCGGTGCCGGCCTGAGCGCGATCGAACCGCCAGGTCAGCCCGGCGTCCGGGTGAGCGGCGTAGTCGGCCAGCAGCCGGATGGTGAGGTGCTCGACCGTGCCGAGCCGGCCGTCCGCGATCAGCTGCCGGGCGCGTTCCACCGCCGGAGCGTTCCGGTAGTTGAAGCCGACCGCGGACTGCACCCCGGCGGCCCGGACGGCCGCCGCGATCTCGCGGGTCTCGGCCGCGTTCCGCCCGGCGGGCTTCTCCACCCACAGGTGGCGGCCCGCCTGGGCAGCGGCGACGGCCACCTCGCGGTGCACGAAGTTCGGTCCCGTCACGCTGACCAGGTCCAGGTCGTCTCGGGCGAGCAGGTCACGCCACTCCGCGTACGCCGCCCCGAAGCCGTACGCCGCCACGGCCGCCTCGAGCCGACCCACGGCGGGGTCGGCCACCGCCACCAGCTCGGGCGCGAAGGGTGCGTCGGGGTAGTGGTGGCCCAGTCGTGCGTACGCCCGGGCGTGCACCTGCCCCATCCAGCCGAAGCCGACGATGCCGACCCGCAGCGGCTGCCTACCAAGCAAGGGGGATGACCCCCTTGAACCCCCGGACAAGCATGTGAGGGTCAGACCTGCAGCGAGGACTGGATCGAGTAGTAGTTCGGCCGGTAGAGGTGCCGGCCGAACTCCACGAACCGGCCCACGTCGTCGTACGCCAGCCGGTCCACGCTCAGGCAGGCGGCCGGGGTCCGCTCCTGCAGCAGCTCGGCCTCGTCGGCGGCCAGCAACCGCGCGGAGATCTGCTGATGGGCGATCTTGAGGTGGACGCCGAGGGTGTTCAGGCAGGCGTAGAGGCTGCGGGACCGCAGGTCCTCGGCGGAGATGTCGTAGCGCGCCGGGATGTAGTTGGTCAGGATGGCCAGCGGCACCTCGTCGGCCAGCCGCAGCCGGCGGATCTGGATGAAGTCGCTGTCGAGCACGTCGGCCGAGTCGACCGCGTCCCGGATCTCCTCGCGAAGCGGCCCGACCGAGTAGTCCAGCAGCACGGTGCTCGGGGTCTTGCCCGCCTTGGCCAGGTCCTCGTTGAGGCTGCTGAGCCTCTCGTCGCGGCGGAACTGCGAGCGCACGACCTGCGTGCCCACGCCCCGCTTGCGGACCAGCAGGCCCTTGTTGACCAGCTCCTGGATGGCCTGCCGGGCGGTCGGTCGGGACAGGCCGAGGCGGCTGGTCAGGGAGAGCTCGTTCTCGATACGATCGCCGGGCGCGAGGTCCCCGACGTTGATGGCGTGCTCGATGTAGCGGGCCAGCTGGTAGTACAGCGGCACGGGGGAGTTGCGTTCGAGCGTGATGTCGAGCTGACGCGCGACGGGGCCGTCCAGCATGCGCCAAAGCGTAGCCCGTTTGCCCGGATATTAGGACAAGCGCGCAGCAGCCTCGTCGGGTCGGGTGCGGAACCGCTGGCATGCTGGCCCGGTGACCACCGAGACCTCTACCCCGACTGCCGCCGTCACCCAGCCGCGCGCGTCCTGGGGGCTGCTGCCCGCCGTCGGGGTCTCGGTGTCGGCCTTCCTGATGTTCGGGCTCCAGCTGCGGCCCGCTGCGTACGTCCTGCTGGTGCTGAGCCTGGCCCTGTCCCTGGTGATCGACCGCGACCTGGCTCGTAGCCTCGGCCTGATCGGCTTCGGCATCGCCGTGATCGGACAGATCTCGCTGGCCGCCGACATCAGCTGGGGCAACATCGTGGTGATGGGCAGCGTGCTGCTGATCGCGGTGATCGTGCCCTACGTGGTCGACCGGTTCGTCTTCCGCCGCCGCGTCGTCAGCTTCCCGCTCAACGCGCGGCGGCACTGGAGCCGCGGCGAGCGGATCTACATGGCCACCATCGTCGGGCTGGCGTGGCTGATCATGCCGTTCTACTTCATCCGCTCCGGCACCTACCTGAACTGGCCGGCGGTCAGCGAGCCGAGCGAGGTGACGCGGCTGTTCATCGGGGTGAACGCGGTCGGGCTCTGGGACGAGCTGTTCTTCATCTGCACCGCGTTCGCCCTGCTCCGGCGGCACTTCCCGCTCTGGCAGGCCAACCTGCTGCAGGCCACGATCTTCGTCTCCTTCCTGTGGGAGCTCGGCTACCAGAGCTGGGGGCCGCTGCTGACCATCCCGTTCGCCCTGATCCAGGGCTACCTCTTCAACCGGACCCGCTCCCTGCTCTACGTGCTGTGCACCCACCTGATCTTCGACTGCGTGCTCTGGCTGGTGCTGCTGCACGCCCACAACCCGGGCTGGCTGCCGATCTTCATCTACTGATTGTCCGCACCTGAGTTCGCTACGCCAGACGGTCCTCGAGGGGCCGACACGCCGGGTCGGCCTGAAACGCGCGTAGCAGAGTCAGGCGTGTCCAGTGTTTGTCCGGACAAATATTGACAGGGGTGGAGGGCACGGCCTACGGTTTTCGGGTGCAGGACCGTCGGCAGGCTGAGGCGCCCTTCGACGTGGTCACCTTCGGTCGCAGCGGGGTGGACATCTACCCCCACCAGGTCGGCGTCGGGCTGGAGGACGTGACCACCTTCGGCAAGTACCTCGGGGGCACGACGGCCAACGTCGCGGTCGCCGCGGCCCGGCTCGGGCGGTCCGTCGCCATCATCACCGGCGTGGGCGACGACCCGTTCGGCCGCTTCGTCCGCCGGGCGCTGCGTGATCTCGGGGTCGACGACCGCTTCGTGGTCACCAACTCCGACTACGCCACCCCGGTGACCTTCTGCGAGATCTTCCCGCCCGACGACTTCCCGCTCTACTTCTACCGCCGGCCCACCGCGCCGGACCTGCAGGTCGCGCCGGAGGACCTCGACCTGGAGGCCGTCCGCGGCGCCGGGCTGATGTGGCTGTCGGTGTCCGGGCTGAGCGAGGAGCCGAGCCGCGCCGCCCACCACGCCGTGCTCCAGGCCCGGGCCCGCAAGCCGTTCACCGTGCTGGACCTGGACTACCGGCCGATGTTCTGGCCCGACGCCGCCGCCGCCCGGGAGCAGGTGCAGCGGGTGCTGCCGCAGGTCACCGTGGCCGTGGGCAACCGGACCGAGTGCGAGGTGGCTACCGGTGAGACCGACCCGGAGCGCGCGGCCGACGCCCTGTTGGCGGCCGGGGCTGAGCTGGCCGTGGTCAAGATGGGCCCGGACGGCGTCCTGGGCCGCACCGCCACGAGCCGGGTCGTCGTGCCGCCGGCGACCATCACCCCGCTCAACGGACTCGGCGCCGGCGACTCGTTCGGCGGCTCGCTCTGCCACGGGCTGCTGTCCGGCTGGCCGCTGGAGAAGGTGCTGCACTACGCCAACGCGGCCGGCGCCATCGTCGCCTCGCGTCTCGAGTGCTCCACCGCGATGCCCACGCTGACCGAGATCGAGACGCTGCTGGCGGGCGGCGACCCGAACGCCGACCTGGACCTGACCGGGTATGCGGACGGGGGCCGGCGGTGAGCGTCCTGGTCACCGACGCGACGCCTGCCGAGGGGTTCGTGTCCCGGGTGGCCGACCTGACCGAGGTCCGGGCCACCGATCCCGGTCGCATCCGCCGGCTGCTCGCCACCCGCCGCCGGCGGCCCCTGCTCGGCCCGGACGGCCGGCTGATGATCATCGCCTGTGACCACCCGGCCCGCGGCGCGCTCGGCGCGGGGGGCAACCCGTACGCCATGGCCAGCCGGACCGACCTGCTCGACCGGTTGATCACCGCGCTGGCCGACCCGGGGGTGGACGGCCTGCTGGCCACCGCCGACATCGTCGAGGACCTGCTGCTGCTCGGGGCGCTGGAGGGCAAGGTCGTCTTCGCCTCGATGAACCGCGGCGGGCTGCAGGGTTCGGTGTTCGAGATGGACGACCGGCTGACCGGCTACGACATCGCGGGGGTGCTGGAGAGCCGGCTGGACGGCGGCAAGATGCTGGTCCGGGTCGATCTCGAGGACCCGGGCACGGTGGCCACCCTCGAGCTCACCGGCCGGGCGGTCAGCGAGCTCAGCCGGGCCGAGCGGGTGGCCGTCGTCGAGCCGTTCGTCTCCGTCCGGCGGAACGGCCGGACCGTCAACGACCTGTCGCCGGAGGGAGTGATCAGATCGGTGCACATCGCCACCGGGCTCGGCGCGTCCAGCGCCTACACCTGGCTCAAGCTGCCGGTGGTGCCCGACATGGCCCGGGTGATGGACGCGACCACGCTGCCCACCCTGCTGCTCGGCGGCGACCCCGAGGGCACACCTGAGGAGACCTACGCGGCCTGGCGCGACGCCCTTGCCCTGCCGTCGGTCCGCGGCCTGGTGGTCGGCCGGACCATGCTCTACCCGGCCGACGACGACGTGGCCGGAGCCGTGGCCACGGCTGTGTCGCTGGTCCGATGAGACCCTCGACGGAGGCAAGGGGGACGACCCCCTTGAGACCCCCGATCACGGCAGGGTTCGCCATGACCTACACGTCCCTCCGGATCGCGGAGCTGGTCCCGGGGGGTGAGCACCGGTTCGCCACCGGGGAGGACGAGGTGATCGTGGTCCCGCTCAGCGGCGCGGCCCGGATCCGCACCGGGGCGGACCAGCTCGACCTGGCCGGCCGGTCCGACGTGTTCGCGGGACCGACGGACGTGGCCTACCTCGGCCGCGCCGCGGACGTCACCCTGACCAGCGCGGACGGCGGACGCTTCGCCCTCTGCGGCGCCCGGACGACCCGGTCGCTGCCCACCCGCCGGCTCGCGGCCGCGATCTCGAAGTAGTAGATCTCCTCCAGCA
>CAXTVE010000012.1:0-7894 GCA_964247485.1 uncultured Propionibacteriaceae bacterium | reverse complement strand
GAGCTGCGCGGGGCCGGGCCGTGCAGCCGCCAGGTGCGCAACTTCGGCACCCCGGACGCCCTGGCGGCGGGGGCGATCATCGCCTGCGAGGTGATCACCCCGGGCGGCAACTGGTCGTCCTACCCGGCGCACAAGCACGACGAGCACAGCGCGTCGGAGTCCGTGCTGGAGGAGATCTACTACTTCGAGATCGCGGCCGGCCCGCGCGGCGAGCCCGGTCTCGGTCTGTTCCGGACGTCGTCCTCGCCCGGCCACGCGATCGATCTGTGCGCGGAGGTCCGCGACCGGGACACCGTCCTGGTGCCCCATGGCTGGCACGGGCCGGCGGCGGCCGCGCCCGGTCACGACATGTACTACCTGAACGTGATGGCGGGCCCCGGCCCGGAACGGGCCTGGCGGATCACCGACCATCCGGAGCAGGCTTGGGTGCGCAGCACCTGGGCCGACCAGCCCGTCGACCCCCGACTCGCCGCGGAGAGGGACGCCGATGTCTGACACGCTGGATCTCACGGTTGCCCAGGCTGTGGTCAAGTTCCTGGGTGCGCAGTACTCCGAGTCCGACGGGGCCGAGCAGAAGCTGTTCGCCGGCTGCCTCGGCATCTTCGGCCACGGCAACGTCGCCGGCCTCGGCCAGGCGCTGCTGCAGTTCGAGCTGGAGGAGCCCGACCTGTTGCCCTACGTGCTGGGGCGCAACGAGCAGGCCATGGTGCACACCGCGGCCGCGTACGCGCGGATGAAGGACCGGCGCCAGGTCTACGCCGTCTCGACCTCGGTCGGGCCGGGCGCGACCAACATGGTCACCGGCGCGGCGCTGGCCACGATCAACCGGCTCCCGGTGCTGCTGCTGCCGGCCGACACCTTCGCCGGCCGGGCCGCCTCGCCGCTGCTGCAGGAGCTCGAGCAGCCGTACGCCGGCGACCTCACCGTCAACGACGCCTTCCGGCCGGTGTCGAAGTACTTCGACCGGGTCTGGCGGCCCGAGCAGCTCCCGGCCGCCCTGCTCAGCGCCATGCGCGTGCTCACCGATCCGGCCGAGACCGGTGCGGTGACGGTCTGCTTCCCGCAGGACGTGCAGGTGGAGGCGTACGCCTGGCCGGTCGCGCTGTTCGCCAAGCGGGTCTGGCACATCGCCCGGCCGCTCCCCGAGCCGGCCGTGCTGGCCCGGGCGGCGGAGCTCATCCGGTCGGCGAAGCGCCCGCTGATCGTGGCCGGCGGCGGCGTGCACTACTCCGGGGCGGTGGAGGCCCTGGCCGCCCTGGCCGAAGCCACCGGAATCCCGGTGAGTCAGTCCCAGGCGGGCAAGGGCACCCTGGTCCACGACCACCCGCAGTGCCTGGGCGCGATCGGCTCCACCGGGACGACCGCCGCCAACGCGGTCGCCCGGGACGCCGACGTGGTGATCGGCGTCGGCACCCGCTACTCCGACTTCACCACCGCCAGCCGGACGATCTTCGCCCACCCCGACGTGAGGTTCGTGAACATCAACGTCGCCGCCCCCGACGCCGTCAAGCACGCCGGGCTGAGCGTGGTCGCCGACGCCCGGGAGGCGCTGACCACTCTGCTCCCGCTGCTCGACGGCTACCGGGTGGACGGCAGCTACCACACCGGCTACGCCGAGCTGGACGCCGACTGGGACCGGACGGTCACCCAGGCGTACCGGGCGGAGAGCGATACCGGCCTGCTCACCCAGAGCGCGGTGATCGGGATGGTCAACGAGCTGTCCGACCCGCGCGACGTGGTGGTCTGCGCGGCCGGCTCGATGCCCGGCGACCTGCACAAGCTGTGGCGGACCCGCGACGCCAAGGGCTACCACGTCGAGTACGGCTACTCCTGCATGGGCTACGAGGTGGCCGGCGGCCTCGGCGTACGCCTGGCGGCACCCGACCGGGACGTGTTCGTGCTGGTCGGCGACGGGTCCTACCTGATGATGGCGACCGAGCTGGCCACCGCGGTCCAGGAGGGCATCAAGATCATCACGGTGCTGGTGCAGAACCACGGCTTCGCCTCGATCGGCGCGCTGTCGGAGTCGCTGGGCTCGCAGCGGTTCGGCACCAGGTACCGCTATCGCAACCCGGCGACCGGCCGACTCGACGGCGACCGGCTGCCGCTCGACCTGGCGGCCAACGCGGCCAGCTTCGGTCTCGAGGTCATCAGGGCCGAGACCGCGGCCGAGCTGGCCGACGCGATCAAGGCGGCCAAGGCCGCCGACGGTCCGGTGGTGGTCTACGTCGAGACCGACCCGCTGGTTGGCGCACCGGACTCGGAGGCCTGGTGGGACGTACCGGTCAGTGCAACCTCCACCCTGGAGTCCACCCAGGCCGCCCGGGCGACGTACGAAGCGCACAAAGCGAGCCAGAAGCACTACCTGTGAAGGAGCACCGTTGCCCGGCAGGCTGACCATCGGCACCGCCCCCGACTCGTGGGGGGTGTGGTTCCCGAGCGACCCGGCGCAGCTGCCGGCGAGCACCTTCCTGCGCGAGGTGGCCGAGGCGGGGTACGCGGCGATCGAGCTCGGCCCCTACGGATACCTGCCCGCCGACCCGGGCGAGCTGGCCGAGGCGCTGGCCGAGCACGGGCTGAGCGTGCTGGCCGGGACGGTGTTCACGAGGCTGCACCAGCCGGACTCCTGGGACCACACCTGGGCGCAGGTCGCCGACGTCGCCGCGCTGACCGCGGCGGTTGGCGGGCAGCACCTGGTCGCCATCCCGAGCATGTACCGCGATGAACACACCGGTGCCGTGCTCGAGCCCGCGGACCTGACCGACGAGCAGTGGACGCTGCTGACCACGCAGACCGACGAGCTCGGCCGGCGGGTGCGCGAGGAGTACGGGCTGGCGGTGCAGTTCCACAGCCACGCCGACAGCCACGTCGGCTATCAGCCGGAGATCGCGCGGCTGCTCGAGTCGACCGACCCGGCGTCCGTGAACCTGTGCCTGGACACCGGGCACGTGGCCTACTACGGCGGGGACTGCCTCGAGCTGATCGCGACGTACCCGGAGCGGATCGGCTACGTGCACCTGAAGCAGGTCCGGCCGGAGATCCGTGAGCAGGTGCTGGACGGCGACATCCCGTGGCCCGAGGCCGTCCGGATGGGCGTGATGACCGAGCCGCCGCTGGGCGAGCCGGAGATGGGGCCGGTGCTGGACGCCCTGGCCGGGCTCGACCGGGACCTCTCCGGGATCGTGGAGCACGACCTGTACCCGTGCCCGCCGGACCTCCCCCTGCCGATCGCCAAGCGCACCCGGACCTACCTGGCCTCCTGCAGCTCGGCGGCGGTCGACCTGGGGGGTCGCCGGTGAGCGAGCTGCGGGTGGCCGTCCTCGGCGTCGGGGTGATGGGCTCGTTCCATGTCGACGCCCTAAGCCGGCGCGTCCGCGGGGCGCGGGTGGTGGTGGTCAACGACTTCCTGCCGGAGCGCGCGGCGGCGGTGGCCGGGCCGGTCGGCGCCCGGGTGGTCGACGACCCGTACGCGGCGATCGCCGACCCCGAGGTGGACGCCGTGCTGATCGCCACGCCGGGCGACGCCCACGACGACCAGGTCAACGCCTGCCTGGACGCCGGCCGACCGGTGCTGTGCGAGAAGCCGCTGACCACCGACGTGGCGTCGGCGTACGCGATCGTGCAGCGGGAGGCCCGGCTGCGGCAGCCCCTGGTCCAGGTCGGGTTCATGCGGCGGTTCGACGCCGAGTACGCGGCCCTGCGCGAGCTGATCACGACCGGCGGGCTGGGCCGCCCGCTGATGGTGCACTGCACCCACCGGAACCCGATGGTGCCCGACCACTTCACCAGCGAGTTCATGGTCCGTGACTGCGTCGTGCACGAGGTCGACGTGGCCCGCTTCCTGCTCGGCGAGGAGATCGGCACGGTCCAGGTGGTCCGCGGGGCGGCGCCCGCGTCCGCGCCGGCCGGCGTCTCCGCCCCGATGCTGGTGATCTTCGAGATGACGTCCGGGCGGGTTGTCACCGACGAGGTCTTCGTGCGCAGCCGAATCGGCTACGAGGTGCGCACCGAGGTCGTCGGCGAGGCCGGCGTGGCCACCATCGGGCTGGACCAGCACCTGCAGGTCCGGTCCGCCGACGGGCGCTGGGGCGGGACGACCGCACCCGGGTTCGTCGAGCGGTTCGCCGCGGCGTACGAGACCGAGCTGCAGCACTGGGTCGACGCGGCCCGGCGCGGCACCGTGGACGGGCCGGGCGCCTGGGACGGTTACGCGGCCGCCGCCGTCTGCGAGGCCGGGGTCGAGGCCGTCCGGACCGGCGAGAAGGTGAAGGTCGTGCTGGCGGAGCGACCATGACGCCGCGGGAGCGCGGAACCTATGCCGGCATAGGTTCCGGTCGCCCAGCACAGGTTGCAACCTGTGCCGGGCGGGGGAAACCTATGTCACGTGACAACGACCGAGATCTGAGGAACTGAGATGGCGAGCACTGTGCAGCACTGGAAGGACGGCGCCGCGTACGAGGGCACCGGCGGGCGCTTCGGCGACGTGACCAACCCGGCGACGGGGGAGGTGTCGGCCCAGGTGGCCTTCGCGAGCGAGGAGGACGTCGCGGCGGTCATCGCCTCGGCTGTGGCGGCGAGCCAGCCCTGGCGCGACACATCGCTGGCGAAGCGGTCCTCGATCCTGTTCGCCTTCCGCGAGCTGCTGAACGCCCGCAAGGAGGAGCTGGCCGCGATCATCACCGCGGAGCACGGCAAGGTGCTGTCCGACGCGCTCGGCGAGGTGACCCGCGGGCTCGAGGTCGTCGAGTTCGCCTGCGGGATCCCGCACCTGATCAAGGGCGGGTTCACCGAGAACGCGTCGACCAAGGTCGACGTGCACTCGGTCCGCCAGCCGCTCGGGGTGGTCGGGATCATCAGCCCGTTCAACTTCCCGGCGATGGTGCCGATGTGGTTCTACCCGATCGCGATCGCGGCCGGGAACACCGTGGTGGTGAAGCCCAGTGAGAAGGACCCGAGCGCGTCGCTGTGGATCGGCGAGCTGTGGCGCGAGGCCGGCCTCCCCGACGGCGTCTACAACGTGCTGAACGGGGACAAGGTCGCGGTCGACGGGCTGCTCACCCACCCCGACATCGCGTCGATCTCGTTCGTCGGCTCGACCCCGATCGCCCGCTACGTCTACGAGACCGGGACCGCCCACGGCAAGCGGGTGCAGGCCCTGGGCGGGGCGAAGAACCACATGCTGGTGCTGCCCGACGCCGACCTCGACCTCGCCGCCGACCAGGCCGTCAACGCCGGCTACGGGTCGGCCGGCGAGCGCTGCATGGCGATCTCGGCCGTGCTGGCGGTGGGCGAGATCGGCGACACGCTGGTCGACAAGATCGCCGAGCGTACGCGGTCGCTGCGGACCGGCGACGGCACCCGGGGCTGTGACATGGGGCCGCTGGTCACGGCGGACGCCCGGGACCGGGTGGCCGGTCACGTCGGCGCCGGCGCGGCGGCCGGCGCGCGGCTGGGGGTCGCCGGGCGGGCCCCGGCGGTGGGCGCCGCCGGGGGGGGGGTGTTCGTCGGGCCGACGCTCTTCGACCAGGTCACGCCCGACATGAGCATCTACACCGACGAGATCTTCGGGCCGGTGCTGTCGGTGCTGCGGGTCGACAGCTACGACGAGGGGCTGAAGCTGATCAACGACAACCCGTACGGCAACGGGGTGGCGATCTTCACCAACGACGGCGGCGCGGCCCGGCAGTTCAGCAACGAGGTCAACGTCGGGATGATCGGGGTCAACGTCCCGGTCCCGGTGCCGATGGCGTACTACTCCTTCGGCGGCTGGAAGTCCTCGCTGTTCGGCGACGCGCACGCGCACGGGATGGAGGGGGTCAACTTCTTCACCCGCGGCAAGGTCGTCACCACCCGCTGGCTCGACCCCAGCCACGGCGGCATCAACCTGGGCTTCCCGCAGAACGTCTGACGGGGGGTACGGACAAGGTGTGCGATCTGACCGCGAGTACCCGGTTGGATCGCACGCTCTGCCCAGCCGGCTGTGGGGCGGGTCACAGTCCAGGCCCGTAATGATCCGGGCCGGCGCCACGATGGAGCAGTCGAGGCCCACGGCTTACCTGAACCCCCGAGCAGGCAAACCGTGGGCCTCTTCCATGCTCAGGATCCGCCCCGCCAGACTTGGGTCATGAGCGACGAGCGGAACGTCTTGGGGGGCTCGCTGGAGCCGTGTGGAACCGACCCGGTCACCGGCTACTACCGTGACGGCAGCTGCACCTGCGGGCCGCAGGGTGCGGTCCACCTGGTCTGCGCCGTGGTCACCGCGGAGTTCCTGACCCATCAGCGTAGTGTCGGCAACGACCTCAGCACGCCGCGCCCGGAGTACGGGTTCGCGGGTCTGCGGCCGGGGGACCGCTGGTGCGTGGTGGCCCACCGCTGGGCCCAGGCGTACGCGGACGGGGCGGCCGCGCCCGTGGTCCTCGCCGCCACCAACGCCCGCGCCCTCGAGCTGGTCCCGCTCGAGGCGCTCCAGCGGCACGCCGTCGACGTGCCCGACGACGCCCGCGCGCTGGACTGACCGGCTCAGAGATAGCGGCGGGCCTCGGCCAGGAACCCCTTCGGGTCGTCGGCGTAGAGGCTGACCGCGGAGACCGTCTCGACCCCGTGCGGCAGCCGCAGGGGAGTGGGCCGCTCCAGGCGTACATCGAGGTTGGTCTCGTCGGAGACCCGCAGGTGCAGGGTGGCCTCGCCGGACTCGTCCACGGTCACCTTGGGCTGCTTCTCGGTGATCCGCCGGGTCCGCCGGGTGACCGCGGCGATGTCGTCCCAGTGCAGCTCGAGATCGACCTCGGAGCCGGAGCGGACCCGGAGGCCGTCCGGGCCGACCGCGTGGGGCCGGACCAGCATCCCGAACAGCAGCCCGACCATGAACGTCACACCCCAGATGCCCAGGACCAGCAGCGGCAGGCGTGCCGACGGCCACCAGCGGTGCACGATCAGGTCGACCACCACCACCTCGACGGCCGACACCGCGATGAACACGATCAGGGTCGGCAGCACGGGCTGGGCGTAGGAGAAGCTGGTCGCGCCCGCCGGGACCCGCGGCCGCCGAAGGACGAAGCGCCACAGGTTCAGGTAGCCGTGGATCTCCATCAGCCAGGCGCGCCGGGCCAGCTGCGCCAGGCGTCGCCAGCCGGTGGGCCGGGTGTCCGGCAGCGTGCTGCTCATGCCGCCCCGCCCATCGCCCGCAGCCGAGCCGCGATGGCGTCGAGGTCGGCGCCGAGCCGCTCGATCCGCTCCGGGCCGAAACCCTCGACCAGTGCGGCGGCGGCGGCCGCCCGCTCCCGGACCATCTCGGACATGATGGCGACCCCACGCTCGGTCAGGGTGACCAGGGTGGCCCGGCGGTCGCTCGGGTGTGGCCGCCGCTCGACGAACCCGGCCGGCTCGAGCGCGTCGACGAGGCCGGTGACGTTGCGCGGGCTGACGTCCAGCGCCGCCGCGATCACCTGTTGGGTCGACGGGCCCTGGTGGTGCAGCACCCAGAGCAGGTGGGTCCGCGCCGTCGTCAGCTCGGTGCCGGCGAACGAGCTGGCCAGGTCCTGCTGGATGAGCAGGGCGATCTCCAGCAGCCGGTCGAAGACAGCCGTCTCGGCATCCATAAGTTGATGCTACTACATAGTGTAGTTGCTACAACAGTTTGGCGAGTCGGGCCAGCCCGGGCTCGATCTGGTCACGGCCGATCGCCCCGAACCCGAGGACCAGACCCGGGGACGTGGCCCGGTCGAGGCTGAAGTCCGCCAACGCCTGGACCCCGATGCCCGCCGCCCGCGCGCGCCGCACCAGGTCGTCCAAATCGAGCGTGGCCGCGGGCCGCCGGCGCAGGGCGACGTGCAGGCCGGCCGCCGAGGGCGCCGGGACGAACCAGGGCGACAGGTGGGTGTCCACCGCCGCGAGC
>CAXTVE010000011.1:9986-19620 GCA_964247485.1 uncultured Propionibacteriaceae bacterium | reverse complement strand
AACGGTGACCGGGCGCCGCGATGAGGTGACGCACCGCGAGGGTGGCCCCCTGGGGCCCGGCGGAGCCAAGGCTGGAGTAGCCGACGACGGGCTCCGCCGCGTCGAGCCAGACGATGGGCACCGACAGCCGACGGGGGTCCGGGGCATAGTGCGGGCGGGCCAGGATGGCCACCATGATCCCGTCGACCTGCCGGCGGGTGAGGTCGTCGATCAGCTGTCGCTCGCGGGCTCGGTCACCGTGGGAATTGCCCATCATCAGGGCGTGGGACCGCTTGGCCGCGGCGGTCTCGATGGCCGCGGCCAGCTCCACGAAGTACGGGTTTGTGCTGTCGGACAGCTGGCCGGGGGACGATCTCGCGGGCCGGGTGCGCCGGGCCGGGGGGTGGCGGTGGGGTGGGTTGTTGCGCCGGGCGAGCGCCGCCGGGACCGGGGCGGCGGTGGCCGGGGCGACCGGCTTCGGGCCCTCGTTGATCACATAGCTGACCACCGCGGTGCTCACCCCGGCGTAGCGCGCAACGTCCGCCCGGGTCACCGCCCGGTCGGCAGGGGTGGGGACGCGCGTGGTCACTCCTCATTCTTTCCTGTCGGGGAGCCGGGTAGGCGGAGTTCGCCAAGTAGCGGTCACGCATCCGCGCACACCCATCGGTCGACCCTCGCCCGTTGTTGATCTACACGGATAGAACTCAGCCGTGGTCGACGGCTGGAAACTCCTCAGATACCAGGGCTCTCCGGCGTCGGCCCACCCGGCAGCGACTCGCCGCCCTGGTCTCGCTCCTCCTCCTGACCAGGAATATCACGCCTCCGCGCACACTGGCTAGCGTTGCGCAACCGTTGTTGCTCTCTTCCTCAGCAAGCCTTGCCAGGCTCGTATCTACTGCTGTAACTTCCGGTGCCAGGTGGTGACGCAGGTCTCAGCGTCACCTAGGCCCCGCCGCTTGGGAGATCCGACGATGACGTCTTGCCTGGGAGTGCCCGCCCCGCCATCCGACCGGCCGATCGGTTCCGACGGAGCGGTCGGATGACCGCCGGCGTGGAGGACCTCGCGGTCCAGCCCACCCACGCCGCGGTCGTCGACGGACAGATGGGCACCGACCGACCACCGGGCCGCAGCGATCTCGGGATGGCGCTGGTCTTCATCGCGCCGGCGTTGATCGGGTTCCTGGTCTTCTATCTCTACCCGTTCATCCGCGGTCTGTACTTCAGCCTGACCCAGTACAACGTGCTGGGCCGGCCCCGGTTCGTCGGTTTCGACAACTTCGTCAAGATCAGCCAGGACCCGCTGTTCTACAACGCGCTCTGGGTGACCGTGCAGTACGTGCTCTACAACATCGTCATCCAGACGGTGCTGGCCGTGGCGATCGCCGTGCTGATGCACCGGCTGACCAAGTCCACGGCGGTGCGGGCGGTCATCCTGCTGCCGTTCCTGATCTCCAACGTCATCGCGGCCCTGCTCTGGTTCTGGCTGCTGGACGTCCAGATCGGCATCGTCAACGAGGCGATCTCCTTCCTCGGCCTGGACAAGATCGCCTTCTTCACCAACGAGAACTGGGCCATCCCCACCATCGCGGCGGTCAATGTCTGGCGGCATATGGGCTACACCGCACTGCTGGTCTTCGCCGGCCTGCAGACGATCCCGGAGTACGTCTACGAAGCCGCCTCGGTGGACGGCAGCACCGAGTGGCGGTCGTTCTGGCGGATCACCCTGCCGCTGCTCCGGCCGATCCTGGCTCTCGTCCTGGTGATCACGGTGACCGGGTCGTTCCAGGTCTTCGACACGGTGGCGGTGACGACCGCGGGCGGCCCGGTGAACGCGACGAGGGTCATGCAGTTCTACATATTCCAGAAAGCGTTCGCCCAGGGACAGTTCGGCTACGCCAGCGCCCTGTCGGTGATCTTGTTCATCATCCTCGCGACCGTCGCACTGGTTCAGCTGAGAGTGCTGAACGCCGGCGAGTCGGACCTGGCCTGAGAGGGGTGGGACATGGCAACGACGACGGCACCGACCCGGTCGACGATCGTCACCGGCGCGAGTGGCCCGATCGAGAGGAACCGCAAGCCCTTCAGCTGGGGCCGGGCGCTCGCCTGGACCGCGATGATCATCATCATCCTGGTCACGCTGTTCCCGTTCTACTGGATGCTGCGGACCGCGCTGTCCACCTCGAAGTCGCTGTTCAGCGACCCGTCCTCGATGCTGCCGGTCGATTTCACCACCGGGGCCTTCGAGCGGGTGCTCGGGCTGTCGACCCCGGAGGAGGCCCGGGCCGAGGGCGGCTCGGGCGCGGCGGTCAACTTCTGGCTGTTCCTCCGCAACTCGCTGATCTTCGCCACCCTCTGCACGGTCGGTCAGGTGTTCTTCTCGGCCCTGGCCGCGTACGCGTTCGCCCGGCTCCGCTGGCCGGGCCGGGACAAGGTGTTCTTTCTGTTCCTGACCTCGCTGATGGTCCCGCCGATCTTCACGCTGCTGCCGAATTTCATCCTGATCCGCAACCTCGGATGGCTCAACACCTTTGCCGGCATGGTCGCGCCCTACATTCTGATGACGCCCTTCGCGATCTTCTTCCTGCGGCAGTTCTTCCTCGGCATCAACCGCGAGATCGAGGAAGCGGCCAAGCTGGACGGGGCCAACCACTGGCGGATCTTCTTCCAGATCATCCTGCCGATGAGCGTGTCGCCGATCACCACGCTCGGCATCCTCACGTTCATCAACATGTGGAACGAGTACTTCTGGCCGCTGCTGGTCGGCACCAGCGACCAGACCCGGGTGCTCACGGTCGCGCTCGGGGTGTTCAAGTCGCAGACCCCGGCCGGCGGCCCGGACTGGGCTGGCCTGATGGCCGCCACCTTGGTCGCCGCGATCCCGATCCTCATCCTGTTCCTCGCTTTCGCGAAGAAGGTCGTCAACTCGATCGGCTTCTCGGGCATGAAGTGACACACCTCGCGTAGCACCCCACACCCCCTCTCGCACCGGCGGTCCGGTCGGGGCGAACAAGCGAAAGGAACCTGCCGACGATGGCAAGAATGCGCAAGAAGCTGGGGGCCGTGTTGACCGGCCTGGCCGCCCTGAGCCTCACCCTCACCGCCTGCGGTGGCGGTGGCGCGGGCGGTGGCGGTGATGGGGGCGGTGGCGACGCCATCGACACCAGTGCGGCCACCGGCGAGATCGACTACTGGCTGTGGGATAACGCTCAGCTGCCGTCGTACCAGAAGTGCGCCGACGCGTTCAAGACGGCCAACCCGAACGTGACCGTCAAGATCAGCCAGTTCGCCTGGGACGACTACTGGAGCAAGATCACCAACGGCTTCGTGGCCGGGGACGCGCCGGACGTGTTCACCAACCACCTGGCGAAGTACCCGGAGTTCGTCACCAACAACCAGCTGGTGCCGCTGGACGAGACGCTGACCAAGGACGGCTTCAACGTCGACCAGTACCAGGAGGGCCTGGCCGATCTCTGGAAGGGTCAGGACGGTAAGCGCTACGGCCTGCCCAAGGACTTCGACACCATCGCCCTGTTCTACAACTCTAAGCTGGTCGAGGACGGGGGCTACGACGCGACCCAGCTGGCCGGGTTGGCCTGGAACCCGACCGACGGCGGCACCTACGAGAAGGCGATCGCCCACCTGACCGTGGACGAGGCCGGCGTACGCGGGGACGAGCCCGGCTTCAACAAGGACAAGGTCAAGGTCTACGGCCTCGGCCTGGACGGCGGCGCCGGCAGCGGGGTCGGCCAGACCCAGTGGAGCATGTACACCGGCTCGAACAGCTGGACCTTCACCGACCAGAACCCGTGGGGCAAGAAGTACAACTACGACCAGCCCCAGTTCCAGCAGACCATCGACTGGTTCTTCGGTCTGATCGAGAAGGGCTACATGCCCAAGCTGGAGGCGGTCGACGGTCAGAGCAGCTCCGACCTGTTCGGCGCGGGCAAGTACGCCATGATCACCAACGGGTCCTGGATGATCAACTCGATGTTCGGCTACGACGGCGTGAAGACGGGCCTGGCGCCGACCCCGATCGGCCCGAGCGGTAAGCGGTCCAGCATGTACAACGGGCTGGGCGACTCCATCTGGGTCGGCTCGGACAACAAGTCGGCGGCCGCCAAGTGGGTCGAGTTCCTCGGCTCGCCGGACTGCCAGAACATCGTCGGCGAGGCCGGAGCGGTGTTCCCGGCCATCCCATCGGGCACCGACAAGGCCGAGGCCGCGTTCAAGGCCAAGGGCGTTGATGTCACGTCCTTCCTGGTGCATGTCGATGAGAAGACGACCTTCCTGTTCCCGATCACCGATTTCGCGTCCCAGATCGACGGCATCATGGCGCCGGCGATGGACTCGGTGGCCACCGGCAAGGTGGACGCCTCCTCGCTCACGGAGGCGAACAACCAGGTGAACTCCCTGTTTGGCTAGTCTAAATTCGACGGGCGCTGCCCGGGGCCTCGTCTGGGGGGCCCGGGCAGCGCCATCCACCCCTACTGACGTGATGACCCGAGGACGAGGCCGATGACCACGATCCATCCAGTCGATGTCGACGCCGAGCCGTACCTCCTGCTCCGGACGGCCGGGATGAGCGTGCTGCTGGACCTGAGCGGTCGCCGGCTGCCAACCGTGCGGCACTGGGGTGCCGACCTCGGGCCGCTCGAGGCCGCCGACCTGGCGGCAGTCGTCAGGGCCCGCCGGCCGCCGCTCGGTGTCAGCCCGCTGGATGTGGCCGCCCACATCACCGTGCTGCCCGCGCACGCCGCCGCCTGGCGCGGCCCGCCGGGGCTGGAGGGCGGCCGGCGGGGCCGCGACTGGTCGACGGCGTTCCGTGTCGAGTCGGTATCGCTGGCCGGGGTTCTCGACACCGACCAGCGGGTGCTGGTGAACGCTGCGGACCCGGTCGCCGAGCTCGGGCTGACGATGGAGCTCGAGTTGCACGCGGGCGGGCTGCTGCGGCTGCGGGCCGAGCTGCGGAACTCCGGAGCCGAGCCGTTCGCCGTCGGTGCGTTGCGGCTAGCGTTGCCGGTGCCGCCGCAGGCCACTGAGCTGCTGGACTTCTATGGTCGGCACGCGATGGAGCGGATCCCGCAGCGGCAGCCCTTCGGCTACGGGGTGCATTCGCGTGAGTCCCGGGGCGGTCGGCCGGGGCTGGACTCGCCCTACCTGCTGATGGCTGGCACGGCCGGCTTCGGCTTCGGGCACGGTGAGGTGTGGGGGATCCACCTGGGCTGGAGCGGCAACCAGAACACCTACGCCGAGCGGCTGTACACCGGGGCACGGCTGCTCGGTGCCGCCGAGCTGCTGGATCCCGACGAGCTGGTGCTGGCCCCGGGCGCCGCGTACGCGACCCCCTGGGTCTACGCCGGCTACGGCGCCGGGATGGACGCGCTGGCGTCGCGCTTCCACTCCTTTCTGCGGGCCCGACCGCACCATCCGCGGACGCCCCGGCCGGTACTGCTGAACACCTGGGAGGCGGTCTACTTCGACCAGTCGCTGGCCAAGCTGGTCGAGCTCGCGGACCGGGCGGCCGCGATCGGCGTGGAGCGTTTCGTGCTCGACGACGGGTGGTTCGGGGGCCGACGGGACGACACGACCAGCCTGGGTGACTGGTCGGTGTCGACCGACGTCTGGCCCGCCGGGCTGGACCCGCTGATCGAGCACGTGCGGCGGCGGGGGATGGATTTCGGGCTGTGGGTGGAGCCGGAGATGGTCAGCCAGAAGTCCGACCTGGCCCGCGCGCATCCGGAATGGCTGTTCGGCGCCGGCGGGCGGCCCGGCCTGGCCTCGCGCCACCAGTACGTCCTCGATCTGGCGCACCCCGGTGCGTACGAGCACGTGCTGAAGAGCTTGTCCACGCTGCTGTCCACCCACGACATCGCCTACCTCAAGTGGGACCACAACCGGAACCTGAACGATGCCGGTCACCTGCCGTGGGGGACGCCGGGCGTGCACGCGCACACCCTCGCCGTCTACCGGCTGCTCGCGGAGCTGCGGGAGGCGTATCCGGGGCTGGAGATCGAGTCGTGCGCCGGGGGTGGGGCGCGGATCGACCTGGGCATCCTGCAGTGGACCGACCGGGTCTGGGCGAGCGACTGCATCGACGCGCTGGAACGCCAGCAGATCCAGCGGAACACCGGCCTGCTGCTGCCGCCGGAGCTGATGGGCGCCCACATCGGCGCCACCGAGGCGCACACCACGCTCCGCCGGCACAGCCTCGCCTTCCGGGCGATTACTGCGCTGTGGGGACACCTCGGGATCGAGTGGGACCTGACGACCCTGGAGGCCGACGAGCTGGCCGAGCTGGGGCGCTGGGTGGGACTGCACAAACAGCTGCGGAGGTTGCTGCACTCCGGCACGGTGGTCCACGCGGACCACCCCGACCCGGCGATCACGCTGCACGGGGTGGTGGCGGTGGACCAGGCGGAGGCGGTGTTCGCGGTGACCGCGCTGGCCCGCAGCACGACCTGGCCGCCGGGGCCCGCTCGGCTGCCGGGCCTCGACCCCGAGCGGCGGTACGCCGCGCGGCTGGAGCCGGCGTTGGACGAGCGCCTGCTGAGCCGGCCGACGCCGGTCTGGATGGACGACGGTGTGGTCCTGTCCGGACAGGTGCTCGCGACCTCGGGTCTCGAGCTGGCCCCGATGCACCCGGAGCAGTCCTACCTGCTGCTGCTGACGGCGGTCTGAGCCGCGCCCCGAGCCGGACGGTCACGCCTGAGCTGGTGAGGACCCTCACCGTTCCTCGGCGGCCAGCTCCGCCAGCGTGCGGGCCAGGTCATCGACCACCTGCTGCCGGGTGGCGGGCCGGCTCTCGGTGGACCCGTAGGCCCAGGTCAGCGTGTTGCCCCAGCGGCGCAGGTAGAAGGCGTAGCGCTGTTCGGTGCCGGTCAGCGTGTAGCTCAGGGTGTCGCCGCCCAGCAGGGTGAGCTGCGCCCGGCCGCCGACGGAGAACGCTTCGGCCGGGTCGGCGAAGGGCGGGAAGGTCAGCCGGACGGTTCGGCACCGCAGCAGGGCAGCTCGCTTGGCCCGGAGCTCGGCGCGGGCCTGGCCGGCGGTGGCAAACCGCGCGGTGAGGGTGGTCACCGGCTCCACGGGCGAACCGTTGACCCCCTGCCACGATCCGCCGTCTCGAGCCTCCCCGGAGTTGAGCAGGGCCAGGCTGCGGCACCGGGCCGGGTCGGCGCGGGTGGAGCGGCCCGGCGACAGGCCGGCGGCATCGACGGGCTTGGCCGTCCCGTTTTGCTCCGCCGGCCGGAAGATCAGCAGGGCCGCCTGGAGCCGGGGTTGGTCGACGAACTGGTGACGGTCACGCAGCGCGTGCAGCGTCACGCCGGCGCCGGCCAGCAGCATAACGAGTCCGAGGGAGCTGACGAGGCGCCTCATCGCTGTGCTGGCCCTCCTTCGCTGCGCTGGCCCCAGTGTCGTCCAGGGCGGAAATCTCCCTCCAGGCGAGGCCCCGGTGGTCGGCTCACGCGGGACCCGACGTGCAGCGACCTCGCTGAGGGGAGATTCGCGACACACGCGGTCGCGCGGACGCCGGCCGATCGACTCCCGGGACGGCGTTCGGCGTGCTGGCCCAGCTGTCCGCACCTGCGCGGGCTGCCCGCAGAACCAGATGAGCGGGCCTGAACTCCCTAGCATCAGCTGTGTGCAGCGGCAGGGCAGGTGAACGACGTGGTCTCGCGGACTCTGATGTTCACCGACATCGAGGGCTCGACCCGCTGCTGACCATGCTGGGCGAGGCCTATCCCACCGTCCTCGCCTCGCCGAACACGGCGCCCGTTCCCAGCACGTTCAGGATCGCCTGCTCGCCCTGTGGGGTCAGCACGCGGACGGCCACCCGGCCCGAGTCGAGCAGGTGCAGCGAGTCGGCCGGGTCGCCGTGGTGGAAGATCACCTCGCCCTTGGCGAACCGGCGCCGGCGTCCGGCCCGCAGCACCTCGTCCTGCTCCGGGGCGGAGAGGCCGGCCAGCACCGGCCACTGAGTCATGGCTGTTGAGCCTAGCCAGGGCACACGCCGTGCGGGCCGAGTGGGGGAAACCGCGGGCGCGCACGGGTCGACGCAGGCTGTCCGACCCGGTGTTCGCGATGGCCGGCTCACGCCTCAGGCCGTCCGCGCCCCCCGCCAGGCCACCCCGAGGGCCGCGACGGTGGCCGGGCGTCTCGGGCGGTCGGGTGCGCAGGCCTGCCGGACGACATCGGCCAGGGCGCTCGGGCCGCAGAAGTCCTCGGCGCGCTCGGTCAGCCGGGTGCCGAAGTGCCAGACGAGGCGGCCGAGGGTGAAGACGGTGGTGCGCTGGTCGATGGGCGCGCCGAGCTCGAACTCCTCCGGCGCCATGAACGTCGACGAGCCGAACATGCGACCCATGCCGTTGAGCGTCGGCCCCGGGTGGTACGTATCGAGGTCGACGACGGTCAGGCCGCCGGTCGCGAAGTCGACGAGCAGGCAGCCATCGTAGAGGTCGAGGGCGACCCAGCCCGCCCCGGCCAGCGCCACGTGCAGGTCGATCAGGGCGTCGAAGACGCCCAGCAGTCGGGCGGCCGGCAGGTGAGCGAAGCGCTGGTAGGACGAGGCGGGGTCGCTGCGCTGCTCCCGGGGCACATGGACGTTCTCGCCGGCCGCGGCGGTGTAGACGAGCGCCGGGCCGTGCGGGGACTCGATCACGTTCAGCAGGCGGGGCAGCGCGGGGTGGTCGCAGGAACGGGACAGGGTGACCGCGTTGCGGAGCAGGCTGACCCGGTCGGCGTGGTCGAAGAAGGGCTTCGGTATGCCGGGCAGTGGTTCCTCACGACCGGCGGTCTTGACGAACAGCCGCCGGTCAGCCGCCTCGACCAGCCAGGACACGTTGCCGGAGTCCTGGGTCCGGTCGAAGGTGCGGAGGACCCGGGTGTGCCGCGCGATCAGGTCGGCGGGGTGCTGGTCGGTGGTGGCGAGCGAGAGCAGGTCGACACCGGTCATGGCGTGAGGCGGCGCAGGCCGGCGGCGGTCGGGCGGAAGCCGCAGGCCGCGTAGAAGGACGCGAGGTGGGGCTCGTAGTCGACGTGCAGCCAGTCGCAGCCCGCGGCGGTGACCTCGGTGGCGAGGGCGCCGACCAGGTCCCGGCCGAGGCCGCGTCGCTGATAGGACGGGTCGACCACGGTGTCCAGGAGGAACGCGTGCCCGCCACCGTCACCGACGGCGTGCACGAAGCCCACCAGGGTTCGATCCTCGAAGGCGCCGACCCAGGTGATGCTGTGCCGCGCCAGCCTCGCCGCCCAGGCTTGCCGTGGGCCCGGGTCGTTGCCGAACGCCCGTGCGTGCAGGGTGGTCAGCGCCGCGTCATCGACCGGGAACCGTACGCGAAGGCCGAGCCCGGGGTCCATCCCGTCATCATGGCGGATGTGGATCTGGGACCGATGGCTTACCTGCGCGAGGCCACCCGGGTGGACCTGGAGGCTCTGCTCGACGTCGAGCAGGCCGCCGCCGTCGAGGCCGTGGGCCCCCAAATAACGCCCCGCCCCCCTAACAAAACCCGCCCCCCCGGCGCGGCCCCCGGAGATGGCCCCGTAGGCCTCGAGCACGTCCCCCTCTAGGGTCACGAAGCGGGGCCGCACGCGGTGCCGTTTGGCCAAGGCGACCGCCGCCGGCCTGAGGCAGGGATTCGAGCTGCACCTGCGCGAGACC
>CAXTVE010000011.1:0-9976 GCA_964247485.1 uncultured Propionibacteriaceae bacterium | reverse complement strand
CCGGGGGGGACCTGGTGCCGCGGCTCCCCGGCCCGCAGGCCGCCGCCGTCGAGGCCTTCGGCCACATCTTCCCGCAGGACCAGCATCCCTTCCCGCGAGCCGCGGTCGAGGCCCGGTGGGAGTCGGAGATCGCCGATCCGGAGGTCGGGGTGTACGTGGCCGTCGACGGCGAGGGGCGGGTCGTCGGCTTCGCGGCGACCCGTGGGCGGCAGCTGCTGCACTTCGGCACCGCCCTGGAGACCTGGGGCAGCGGGCTTGCGCAGGAGGTGCACGACCAGGTGCTGGCCCGGCTGGTGCCGGGTCAGCCGGGTGAGCGGCCGTGGCTGCGGGTCATGGCGGAGAACGTCCGGGCCCGCCGCTTCTACGAGCGGCTCGGCTGGCGGCCGACCGGCGAGGAGACCCGTTCGCCCTTCGCGCCCCATCCGGTGCTGCTGACCTACGAGCGACCGTGACGCGCCGGACGGTGGAGATCGTCGGTGACACGGTTCGGCGCCCGCGGTACCCCTGGACCCCAACGGTGCACCAGGTGCTCGCCCACCTGCGGGCCGCGGGGCTGACCTCGGTGCCGGCCCCGTTGCGGCTTGATCGAGATCATGAGCTGGTCTCGCTGCTTCCCGGGCCGGCGGGGCGGGAGTGCTGGCCGCATCAGGCGACCGAGCGTGGTCTGCGGTCGGCGGCTCGGCTGCTGCGGACGGTTCACGACGCGACCGCTGGTTGGACGCCGCCCGCCGATGCGGTCTGGGGCCGGCCGCCCTCCGCGGCGGCCGAGGTCATCTGCCACGGTGACCCCGGCCCCTGGAACATGACGTGGACCGACGGTCGGGCGACGGGCCTGTTCGACTGGGACTACTGCCATCCCGGACCGCGGCGGGAGGACGTGGCGTACGCGCTGGAGTATCTGGCTCCCTTCCGCGACGACGAGACCGCTGTCCGCTGGCACGGCTTCGATCAGCCGCCCGACCGGCCGCGCCGGATCGCGGTGTTCTGCGCCGCGTACGGGATCGACCCGGACGGCATGGTCGACACGGTCATCGAGGGGCAGCGCCGCATCATCCCGCACGTCCGGGCGCTGGCCGAGGCAGGCGTGCAACCGCAGCGCGACTGGGTGGCCGAGGGCCACCTCGAGGAGCTGGCCGGACGGGTGGCCTGGTCGGAGGCGAACCGGTCCCTGCTGAGCTAGGTTCGCGTGGGTGGAGACCCGGGCCGATGTGGTGGCGTACCGCGTGCACGCCCAGCAGCTCGACCGGGCGACGGTCGAGAAGCGGGCGCTGACGGATGCGGTGGTGTTCGACCTCGGGGTGCAGGACACCGGCCGCGACGGGGCGAGCTGGGCGCTGGCCAATCGGGGGGTGCCCGTGGCGAGCGCCGAGGAGCTGGAGAGCAACGACGAGGTGGCCCTGGCCTGGACGCTGCGCGGGTCGCCCCACTACTACCGGCGGGCCGAGCTCCACGACGCCTTCGTGGCGACCTCGCCCATGTCCGAGGCCGATGCGGCCAAGCGGTCGATCAACACCGACAAGCTGCTGAGGCCGGCCGGGATCACCGTGCACGCCGGTCTGACCGAGATCGCCGGGAAGATGCGCACGGTCGTGACCCGGCCGATGGTCAAGGGTGAGGTGTCCGCTGCGCTGACCGCGGCACTGGACGAGCCCTATCTGCGCTACTGCGCGCCATGTGGGGTGCTGCACGTGCCCGAGCAGGCCTTCCGGCTGGCCGCGATCTACGCCGGGTTGGAGCTCGAGCCGGGGACCTCGCCACCGGTGCTGCGCCGGGTCGAGGGCTGGCCCCGTCGCCGCCCGGGCCCGGCGGCCGCCCCGTCGGCCGCGCCGGAGCACCTGCAGCCGATCCGCAACTACCTGCGCCTCCTGGGCCCGGCCACCCCCGCCGACGTGGCCGGCTTCCTCGACACGTCGGTGGCCGAGGTGAAGGCGCACTGGCCGGAGGACGCGCAGGCGGTGGAGGTCGATGGGAAGCAGCTCTGGTGGCTCGGCGGCGACGCGCCGGAGGTCGACCCGGGGCTGGTGCGGCTGCTGGGCGGCTACGACCTGCTGCTGCAGGGCCGCGACCGGACACTGCTGGTGCCGGACACGTCGCGGCACAAGGCGCTCTGGCCCGTGATCGGGAGACCAGGAGTGGTCCTGGTCGGCGCCGAGGTCGCCGGGATGTGGCGGCCCAAGGCGGCAGGCGGTCGCTTCACCCTGCGGCTGGAGCTGTGGCAGCGGCTTCGCAAGCAGGCGCGGCTGGCGCTCGAGGAGCAGGCGGCGTCGCTCGCGGCCCACCGCGGGTTGCGACTCGCGGCCGTCGACGAGGGATGAGCACCGGGTTGCGTGTGCACTTTGCCTCGACGACCAGGGAAGGTGCACACGCAAGTCACCAGGAGGCGTTCCGGCAGCGGTCGCACCGATCGGGAGGGCCGTTCCAGCCGCGAAGGACCAGGTTGTGCGCGACTTCCATGGCGACCTCGCAGGGCAGGCCAAAGACGTCTGCCTTGCCATAACGCAGCGTGGCCAGCCCGTCACTGGTCGAGGCGTTGTCGCGCCGCATGTCCCGGAATCGTCCCATCCCCTCGTGCCCGAGGCGTCCATCGAGCTCGACGAGCAGCCCGTACTTCTCGTACAGCACGTCAACCTCCGTCCGACGCCGACTCATCTGGCGTCGGCCCACCGGCAGCCCATGGGCCCGCTCCACCAGATTGAGATAGTCCACTTCCAACGGACTGCGAGCGCCCGCCGCGACGTCATCGAGCACCTTGGCGATCAGGTCGCGAGGCCGGAGGAAACGTCGGTGCTCGGCTGCCCGACGTAGTCGTTGCGGTGTGGTGCGGCGCGTGTTGACCGCGGCGGTGAGCCAGCTGACCACGTCGCGGTCCGCGCAGTCGCGGTCGTTCACCAGGTCGAGGACTGTGTCCTCGATGGTGATCCGTGGTGGTGAACCGGCCGCGGACGCCTGTCGGACCCCGGGACGCTCCCGGCAGAAGGACCACGGTCCCGCCACCCGCGGCCTGGAGAGAGTCGAGGGAAGAAGCACCTCGATCGGTGACGGCGGCTCGGTGACCAGACCGTGCAGGTGGGCTGCCGCCATCCCACCGAGCCGGGCATGGTCCCGCCGATCAGGACGCCGGCCCAGGCCAGCGCCGGCCAGGGCGGCGGGATGGGTGCCGTGAGGTAGACGCCCCTGGCCAGGCGGATCCAGAACCCGTCACGGAGAAGCCGGTCGATGGCCGAAGAGCTGAGCCCGTGGCCGATGCTCTGCTCGCGACTGACCACACCGTCCTGCAAGCGGGCCAGGCAACTGAGGGCACCGGGAATGTCCTGCCGCGCATACATGGCCGGGACGCTGCCGAAGTGAATGCTGCCGCCGCTCCGAGAGGTATGCGTTGTCCACAGAATCTGGGGATAACTGCTACGGATTTTCCCAGACGACCTCGGCGGGCGACTTGTCCGGCCGCAGGCCTTTCCAGACGGGGTGGCGCAGCCGGCGTCCGTCCGCGAGGGGGGACGACCCCCCTTGACCCCCCCGCACCGGCGTGGGATCGGTCAGCTCGCCGTAGCTGACCTCGCCGACCAGTGTCGGCTCGACCCAGTGGGCGTCGCGCGCATCCTCCCGCGGCACGTCGAGCAGTGCCGGGGTCTTGCGCGCCAGCGGGGTCAGCAGCGCCAGCATCTCGTCGAGCAACCGGTCGTTGAAGCCGGAGCCGACGCGGCCGACGTAGCGCAGCCCGTCCTCGCCCGGGATGCCCATCAGCAGCGATCCGATGCCGCCGTCCCGCCGCCCCTGCCCGGGCCGCCACCCGCCGATCACCACCTCCTGGCTCGGGTGGTGCTTCATCTTCAACCAGGTCGAGCCGCGACGGCCGGGCTGGTAGACCGAGTCCACCCGCTTGGCCACCACGCCCTCGAGCTTGAGCTCCTGCGCCGTGGCGCCGGCCGCGTCGAGGTTGCCGTCGAAGACCCCGGGCACGTGGAGCCGCGAGCCCGGCTTCGGCTGGACCAGGTCCTCCAGGATCTTCCGGCGCTCGGCGTACGGGCGGCGGACCAGGGACTGCCCGTCCAGGTGCAGCACGTCGAAGAGCATCACCTGGGCCGGCCAGGTCCGGGCCGCCCGCTCGATGTCACCGGGCTTGGTCAGGTTGATCCGATGCTGCAGCAGCCCGAAGTCGGGGCGTCCGGCCGCGTTCAGGACCACCACCTCGCCGTCCAGCACCGCTGTCTCGACCGGCAGGGCAGCCAGGTCGGGGACCACCTCGAAGTAGGCCGCGGTGTCGTCGCGGCCCTTGCGACTGAGCAGCTTGACCCGGCCCCCGGCGAGGTAGGCCACGGTGCGGACGCCGTCCCACTTCATCTCGAACGCCCAGCCGTCCTCGTCGCCGAACTCCTCCGGCTTCTTCAGGGTGGCCAGCATGGGCGCGATCACCTCCGGGAACTCCGCCGGCGTCAGCCCGGGCGCACCACCGGCCAGGTCCTCGGGGTCGGTCTCCATCAGGTGCATCAGCCAGTTCTTCTCGGCGTTGCTGCCGCGCCCACCGGTCTGGATCAGCGCGAACTTGCGTACGCCGCCGAGCCCGCCGTCCGGCCGGCCGAAGCAGGTGATGATGACCTCCTTCCCCTCCCGCCACTTGTGCAGCCGGTAGGTGCCGGCGTCCCAGATCGTCACGTTGCCGCCGCCGTACTCACCGCGCGGGATCGAGCCCTCGAACGACCCGTACTCCAGCGGGTGGTCCTCGGTCTGCACGGCCAGGTGGTTGACCTTGGGGTCGGTCGGCGGGGCCTTGGGCACGGCCCAGCTGACCAGGACGCCGTTGCGCTCCAGTCGGAAGTCGTAGTGCAGCCGCCGCGCGTGGTGCTCCTGGATGACGAAGCTGAAGCCCTCGGTGTCCTCCCGCGCCGGATCCGCCGGGACCGGCTCCGGCGTACGCGCCGCGTCGCGCATGCTGCGATAGGTCGCCAGCCGGTCCGGGCGGCCGGCCGCATCCGGGGCCTCGGGGTCCGCCATCTCGGCCATCGGGTCGGGCTGCTCGCGTACGCGCGCGAGCACCGCGGCGATGTCGAGCTGGGCGAGGTCCGGGTCGGCGACCTCCTCCCAGGTCCGCGGTGCGGCGACCATCGGGTGGTCCCGGCCGCGCAGCGAGTAGGGCGCCACCGTGGTCTTGTTGCCGTTGTTCTGGCTCCAGTCCAAGAACACCTTGCCGTCGCGCTCGGACCGCTTCATCGAGCTGATCACCCGGTCCGGATGGTCGGCCTCCAGGGCCCGGGCCAGCTCCCGGGCCACCGCGGTCGCCTGCTCCGGCGTCTGCGACCCGTCCAGCGGCGCGTACAGGTGGATGCCTTTGCTGCCCGAGGTGACCGGCACCGGGTCGTGCCCGATGTCGCGCAGGATGTCGCGGGCCAGCAGGGCGATCTCGGCGCAGTCGGCCAGGCTCACCCCCGGTCCCGGGTCGAGGTCGAGCACCAGCCGGTTCGGGAGGCGGGGCTGGCCGTTGCGACCGAAGCGCCACTGCGGCACGTGGATCTCCAGTGACGCCAGCTGGGCCAGCCAGGTGAGCGTGGCCAGGTCGTTGACCACCGGGTACTCGTTGTCGTGGTCGCGGTGGTGGATGGTCCGCCGCGTCACCCAGTCCGGGGTGCCCGCCCCCAGGTCCTTGTGGAAGAACACCATCGCCGGGCGGCCGCCCTTGCCGGGACCGACCCCGTCGGGCCAGCGCTTACGGGTCGCCGGGCGCTCGTACAGGTGGGGGAGCATGGTCGGCCCGACCTCGGCGTAGTAGGACAGCACGTCGCCCTTGGTGGTCCCGGTCTCGGGGTAGAGCACCTTCTCCAGGTTGCTGATCTTGATCAGGCGGCCGTCGACCGTGACGGTCTGTTCGCGGGCCATGGGGTCAGCGTATGTTCAGCCGTATGCGGTCGATCTGGAAAGGCGCCATCACATTTGGCCTGGTCAACGTGCCGGTCAAGCTCTACAGCGCGACCGAGGACCACGACGTCGGCCTGCACCAGGTGCACGACGAGGACGGCGGCCGGATCCGCTACCAGCGCAAGTGCGAGGTGTGCGACAAGGTCGTGGACTACGGGCACATCGACAAGGCGTACGCCGAGGGCGCCACCACCGTGGTGCTCACCGAGGACGATCTCAAGTCCCTGCCCGAGGAGCGGAGCAAGGAGATCGAGGTCGTCGAGTTCGTGCCGTCGGAGCAGATCGACCCGATCATGCTCGACCGCAGCTATTTCCTGGAGCCGGACAAGGTCGGCACGAAGGCGTACGCGCTGCTCCGGCGGACCCTGGAGGAGACCGACCGCACGGCGATCGTGCAGTTCTCGCTGCGGCAGAAGACGCGGCTGGGCGCGCTGCGGGCGCGGGGCGACGTGCTGATGCTGCAGTCGCTGCTGTGGGACGACGAGGTGCGCGAGGCCGACTTCGAGTCGCTCAAGGACAACCCGAAGGTGTCGCCGCAGGAGCTGAAGATGTCGGCGTCGCTGGTCGACAACATGGCCACCGACTTCGCCCCGGAGAAGTTCGGCGACGAGTACCAGGACCAGCTGCGGAAGCTGATCGCGGCCAAGCTCGAGCAGGGGGACAAGCTGGACACCGCGGCGACCTTCGGTGAGGAGGGGGAGTCCGCCGGCGACGCCGAGGTGGTCGACCTGATGGAGGCGCTGCGGCAGAGCGTCGAGCGCAACCGCGCTGAGCGGGGCGAGAAGAAGGCGCCGGCGAAGAAGGCAGCGGCCAAGAAGACAGCGGCCAAGAAGTCACCCGCCAAGAAGAAGGCGCCGGCCAAGAAGAAGGCGGCCAAGAAGGCCAGTTGACGAGCGCCCCTGGTGGCCGCTGGTTTACGGTGTAAGCATGGGTATCGGACTCGGCATCGTCCTCATCGTGATCGGCGCGATCTTCCTCTTCGCCCTCAACGTGGACATCCCGTTCTTCACCGACAACACACTCGGGCTCATCCTGATCCTGGCCGGGGTTTTGTCGCTGGTCATCGGCCTGGTGATGCAGTTCTCCCGCGGCCGGACGAAGCACGTCCAGGAGAACCGCTACTCGGGCCCGCCGCCCGCCGCCTGACCTCTCGCCCTCGCCGCGCCCGGGCGGAAACCTATGCTGGCATAGGTTCCGACCACCGGGCACAGGTTGCAACCTGTGCTGGGTAGCAGAAACCTATGCGGGCATAGGTTTCAGCAGCCCAGGTGGCGGTCAGCTGAAGCCGTCGAAGATCGGCGGCAGGGCGAAGAGCATCGCCGAGGACCAGGTCAGGTGGGTCAGGATCGGGGCGAGTACGCCGCCACCGGCCCGCCGCTGCAGGCCCACCACGGCACCCAGCACGGCGGCGGCGAAGACCAGCACCGGGTTGCCGCCGGCGACCGTGGCCAGCGAGTAGACGATCGTCGAGATCAGCACCGGGTGGCGTACGCCGATCGCGGCGAACAGCGCGCCGCGGAAGAACAGCTCCTCGGCGATCCCGTTCACGATCAGGATTCCGAAGACCAGCGCCAGGTTGCCCTGCCGGGCGTAGCCGATCACGTCATCGACCAGGCCGGCCAGCGGCGGGATGGTCCGGATGATCAGGCCACCGACCGCGAAGATCGCGGCCAGCGCCAGCCCGACCAGGATCGGGGTGATGATCGGCCGCCGTCGCTCGCCGCGGAACGAGATGTGCCCCAGGTGCAGCGGACCGGAGGCGAAGCTGCCGATCGCCCAGACCGCCGCCAGCCCGACGGTCAGCGGGTAGAACAGTGGGTCGCCCTGCTCGGTGGCGAACGACAGGCCCAGCAGCGTCGCCCCGAACAGCAGGGTGATGCCGACGACGATCCGGCGGCGCTTGAACGCCGCGTCGGTCTGCCAGTGGTCCCGCTCGACCTTGTCGATCAGCACCGGCCGGAGCACCCCGACCGCCCGGCCCAGCCACCGGGCTCGCCGGCCCGCGGGCGTGATGACCTTCCTGGTGCTGCCGGTACCGGTGCCGTCGACGTCGGCCGGCCGGGGGTCGGTGTCGGTCACGGCGAGGGCCGGCTCTTGGCGGCCGCGGGCTTCGGCTGCGACTGGGCCGCCTCCCCGGCCTTGGCCGCCAGGGCCTCGGCGCGCTGGCGGAACGCCTCGCGGACCGCGTCGTCGTAGCCCATCGGCTCCCCCGGCACGACCGTGGTGATCGAGGAGTCGGCGACCACCACCTCGTTGCTCATCGAGTCGACCAGGTTGCGTGCGGTGTCGGTATCCACGTCGGTGACGAAGGACAGCCAGTGGGAGGACAACCGCGGGGTGAGCAGCGGGATGGTCAGCATCGGCAGCGGCCGGTGGTAGTGCAGCCGCGCGACCCGCTGCATCATCTCGGCATAGGTGAGCACGTCGGCTCCGCCGACCTCGAAGGTCCGCCCGCGGGCCTCCGGCGGGTCCAGCACGCCGACGAGGTAGCGGACCATGTCGGTCAGCGCGATCGGCTGGGTCCGGGTGGTCGCCCAGTGCGGTACCACCATCGCCGGCAGGTGCTCGACCAGCTGTCGGGTGATCTCCCAGGAGATGCCGCCGTGCCCGATGACGATCGCGGCCCGCAACACCGTGACCGGGACCGGCCCCTCGGCCAGCAGCTGCTCCACCTCCCGCCGCGACCGCAGGTGGGCGGACAGGTCCTGGTCGTCGCGGCCCAGCCCGCCCAGGTAGATGATGCGCTCCAGCCCGGCCCGCCCGGCCGCGGCGGAGAAGTTGCGGGCGCCGTCGGCGTCAGCCGCCTCGAAGTCGTCGTCGGACAGTCGGTGGACCAGGTAGTAGGCCGCATCGGCCCCGTCCAGGCAGCGCTCCAGGCTGGCCCGGTCGGCGATGTCACCGGCGACGGGCTCGCCGGGTCCGTCGTACTTCTCCGGGTGCCGGGTCATCGCGCGTACGCGGACGCCCCGGTCCGCCAGGGCCCGGGCCAGGGCGGACCCGATGAACCCCGAGGCGCCGGTCACCAGCACGGTGCGCGTCATGGACGACCTCCAGGGGAGACGGGTCGACTAGGGCCGACTCTAGTGCCAACGCCCTACTACCTACCCTTCGCCCGCCCCGGCGCTCGCGGTTGCGGACTCAGGCGCCCGGCACCCGGACCTGGAGCGCCCCCGGGACCACCTCGGCGGTCAGCCGGCGCAGCTCGCCCTTGACGTCGCCGTCCAGCTGGTAGTTGTCGGGCTGGTCGAGGAGCACGGTCACCCGCCGCCCTCGCCACTGGTCCACCCGGTCGGAGCCGGTTCGGTCGCGCCGCCGGGTGATCAGCCGCAGG
Source organism: uncultured Propionibacteriaceae bacterium (assembly GCA_964247485.1). Lineage (GTDB taxonomy): Bacteria > Actinomycetota > Actinomycetes > Propionibacteriales > Propionibacteriaceae > Microlunatus. The sequence goes on along the minus strand of CAXTVE010000011.1, from coordinate 735 downwards.
AAGACCCGGAGCCAGTGGGTGAACCGGTGCGGCGAGGCGACGTAGACGTCCAGCAGCCCGTCGTCCGGCTTGGCCCCCGGGATCAGCACGAGGTTGCCGGTGAGCGTGCTGACGTTGCCGATCACGCAGATCATCGCCCGGCGGCGGTGGACGTGATGGTCGTCGACCTTGATCCGCATGGCCACCGGGACCCGGCTCAGCGCCTTGGCGCCGGCCACCACGTACGCCGCGGGGCCGATCCGGGCCTTCAGCTCGTCGTCGGTCTCGTCCATGATCACCGCGTCGATGCCCATCCCGGCCATCACCGCGAAGTGCTCGTCCTCGGTGCCGTCCACGGTCAGCTTGACCAGGTCGATGGTCCGGGTCTCCCCGAACAGCGCCACCTGGATCGCGTCCGGCTCGGTGAGCGGGATGTCGAGGTTGCGCGACAGCAGGTTGGCCGTGCCCTCGGGCACGATCCCCATCGGGATCCCGCTGCCGGCCAGCCCGTCGGCGACCACGCGCACGGTCCCGTCCCCGCCCGCCGCGATGACCAGATCGACCTGCTCGGCGACCGCCTTGGCGACCATCGACCGCCCGGGGTCGTCCTCGGCGGTCTCCAGCCAGAGCGGCTCGTGCCAGCCCGCATCGGCCAGCGCGGTCCGGACCGCCGGGCCGAACGCGCCCGACACCTTCACCGGGTTGGCGATCACCGCGCACCGACGCCCCGCGTCGTCAGCCATGTCCCCTTCCTCA
>CAXTVE010000010.1:16697-19820 GCA_964247485.1 uncultured Propionibacteriaceae bacterium | reverse complement strand
CGCCAGGAGCGCGACCAGAGGGTCGAGCTGACCGCGAGCCAGTCCTCGGTGCTCGGGGTGCTGCTGCGTCGCGACCAACTGAGCATGGGCGAGCTGGCGGCCGAGGAGAAGGTGCGGCCGCCGACGGTGACGCGGGTGGTGAACTCGCTGGAGGCCCGCGGCCTGGTCCGGCGGACACCCTCACCGCAGGACGGCCGGCAGAGCCTGGTCGAGCTCACCGACGCCGGGCACGCGCTGGTCCAGGCCGACCGGCGGCGGCGTACGGAGTGGCTGACCGATCGCCTGGACGAGCTGGACGCCGCCGACCGCGACGCGCTCCGGGCGGCGGTCCCGGTGCTGGCCCGGATGGCCGCATGGTGAGCGTCGACACGAGCCGGACCGGGTCGACCGCCGTCATCGGCCATGAGCCGTCCGGCGGGATCTTCGCGACGCTCGCCCTGCCCAACTACCGGATCTGGGTGGCGGGCGCCCTGGTCTCCAACATCGGCACCTGGATGCAGCGGGTGGCCCAGGACTGGCTGGTCCTGGAGCTGTCCGGAGGCTCCGGCGTCGCGGTCGGCATCACCACCGCGCTGCAGTTCGTCGGCATGCTGACCCTGACCGCGTACGCCGGACTGATCGCCGACCGGTTCGACAAGCGGCGCATCCTGCTGCTCACCCAGTCCTGGCTGGCGCTCTGCGCGGCGGCCCTCGGCCTGCTGGCCGTCACCGGGCTGGCCGAGGTGTGGCACGTCTACCTGATCGCGCTGCTGTTCGGCCTCGGGTCGGCGTTCGACCTGCCGGCCCGGCAGGCGTTTGTCTACGAGCTGGTCGGGCCGGATCGGCTCCCGAACGCCATCGGCCTCAACTCGGCCACCTTCCACACCGGTCGCATCATCGGCCCGGCGGTGGCCGGCTTCGTCATCGCGTGGTTCGGCACCGGCTGGGCCATCCTGGCCAACGCGGTCACCTACCTCGCCTTCCTCCTCGCCCTGCGGCTGCTCGACCCGTGGCAGCTGCTGAGCGCGCCGAGAACTGAACGGGCGCGGCGGCAGATCCGGGCGGGCCTGGCGTACGTCCGCGGCCAGCCGGAGATCCTGCTGGTGCTCGGTGTCGTGTTCTTCGTGGGTACCTTCGGCATGAACTTCCAGCTCACCTCGGCACTGATGGCGCAGCAGGAGTTCGGGCTGGGTGCGCAGGAGTACGGGCTGCTGGGCACCTTCGTGGCCGTCGGGTCGCTGACCGGGGCGCTGCTGGCCGCCCGGCGTACGCGGCTGCCCCGGGGACGATTCGTGATCGGGATGGCGCTTGCCTTCGGGGCGCTCGAGGTGGCCACCGGCCTGATGCCGAGCTACTGGAGCTTCGCCGCCGTGCTGCCGGTGCTCGGCCTGGCCTGCCTGCTCACCCTGACCGCCGCCAACGCCGCGGTGCAGCTGCGCGTCGAGCCGGCGTTACGCGGGCGGGTGATGGCCCTCTACGCGATGGTGTTGATGGGCGGCACGCCGCTGGGGGCGCCGATCATCGGCTGGGTGGGCCAGGCGTTCGGGCCGCGCTGGACCCTGATCGGCGGCGGCGGGGTCACCATGCTCGGTGTCGGACTGACCGTGCTCTGGCTGGCCCGGCGGGCGGAGCGCCGCATCCTGTGAGCCGAGACCGGGACGGTTCTACCCTGGTTGCATGCGCATCGTCGCCTCCGTCCTGGTGAGTGTGGCCGCCCTGGTCGGCCTGACCGCGTGCTCCTCGACCGGCATCGACGCCGAGGACGCGTACAAGATCGGCTGCCCGGCCGTGGACGCGGCCGCCGGCGGTCGGTCGCTGGCGGGCAAGGCCACCGTGGCCGGTCTCAAGGAGCTGAGCCGGTCCGGCGTGCTCGATCCCGAGCCGCAGCGCTGGGTCGACGCGACCATCGGCCTGCTCGAGTCCGATCCGAACGCGGTCTCCGCGGAGGCCAAGCGGCTGATCATCGCCGGCTGCGCCGACAACGGCTACCCCCTCCGCAACCTCCGCTGACCCTCCTTCTCCGACTTGTCAGGCGCTGAGGTGGCTCAGGCGACTTCAGCGCCTGACAACTCCGCGCGGCGGCGGGAGTTATCCACAATCTCGTGCGACAGGGTTACGCCAGGACACCGCCTCTCGCAGGCTCAGGCCCATGTTTGCCTCCACGGACGACAACGACGGCCTCGTCCTGCTGGCCCGGCGCCAGCGGGGGGTCGCTCGGCGGGACCAACTGAGGGAGCTCGGGGTAACGCCCGGGTCTCTCCGCGCCCAGCTCAACGCAAGGCGTTGGACCGCCTGGGGTCGTCACGTCGTCGTCCTGCACAACTTCCGGCCCACTCGTCAGCAGCTGATGTGGATCGCGGTGCTCGATGCCGGGCCCGCCGCTGCCGTCTGCAGCCACACCGCACTCGAACTTGCCGGGATGCGAGCGTTCGCGGCCGAGGCCAAGCCCATTCATCTGCTGGTCCCGCGCGGCACCCGCCGGACGACTTACCTCGGGGTCCAGGTTCACGAGTCACGCCGCGTACGCGAGGACGAGCACGAGGCCCACGAAGGTCTCCCGCGTACGCCCCTGGCTCGGTCAGCCGTCGATGCGGCGGCGTGGCAGCCGTGGCCGCGGTTCGCCGCGACCATGCTGGCGGCGGTCGTGCAGCAGCAGCTCTGTAGCGTTGCGGACCTGGACCGGGCATTGGGGACGGTGGGCCGGGTCCGCCACAAGGAGCACATGCGGGCCGCCCTGATCGACATCGCCGGCGGGTCCCAGGCTCGCAGCGAGCTGGACGTCCTGGGCATGTGTCGGCGCTTCCGGATCAGGCGGCCCGACCGGCGTCAGGTCCGGCTTGATGCCGCCGGCCGGCTCCGTTACCTGGACTGCGAGTGGGACCTGCCAGGAGGAGAGATCGTGGTGCTGGAGGTCGACGGTCAGCATCACATGAGGGTCGAGCACTGGCAGTCCGACATGCGGCGCGAGCGCGGGGGCGTGATCAGCGGCCGCCGCGTACTGCGGGCGACCGCCATCGAGGTGCGGGCCGAGGCCCATTCCGTCGCCTCGGACCTGGTGGCCGTAGGAGTCCCGCGGGGTTTGGGGGGGGGGGGGGGGGGGGGGGGGGGGGGGGGGCGCGGGGAGCGGGCGGGGGGGGGGGGGGG
>CAXTVE010000010.1:2725-16687 GCA_964247485.1 uncultured Propionibacteriaceae bacterium | reverse complement strand
GGCGACCTCAGCGCCTGACAACTCGGTGGGAGGAGGCGCTACCCGCGTGGCCCCTGCTCGAGAAGGGCGTCGAGGTCGGAGAGCCGGTCCAGGCCACGGACCATCTGGGCCATCCGGAAGTTCTGGCTGAACTTCTCGCGGTGGCGGTGCAGGAACAGCCAGTAGCCGGCGGTGAACGGGCAGGCGTTGTCGCCGACGCGGACCTTGGGGTCGTAGACGCAGCCGCCGCAGTAGTCGCTCATCTTGTTGATGTAGTTGCCGCCGGACGCGTAGGGCTTGGTGGCCAGCTCACCGCCGTCGGCGTGCTGCGACATCCCGACCACGTTCGCCACCATCACCCAGTCGTAGCCGTCGACGAACGTGCGGTGGAACCAGCTGGTCATCTCCGCCGGGTCGATCCCCCGCTGCAGCGCGTAGTTGCTGAGCACCATCAGCCGCGGGATGTGGTGCGCCCAGGCCGCCTCCCGCACCGACGCCAGCACGTCGGAGAGGCACGCGGCGTCGGTCCCCGTCGGGTCGAGGTTCTGGAACCAGTCCGGCAGCGAGGCGGTGTGCTTCAGCTCGTTGCGCGAGCGGTAGTCCTCCCCGAAGTACCAGTAGAGGTTCCAGATGTAGTCCCGCCAGCCGATGATCTGCCGGCAGAACCCCTCCACCGCGGCGATCGGCGCGTGACCCTCCGCGTACGCGTCCTCGGCCGCCCGGACCACCTCGACCGGGTCCAGCAGCCCGAGGTTCAGCGGCGCGGACAGCAGGGAGTGAGACATCCACCGGTCGCCGCTCAGCATGGCGTCCTCATAGCGGCCGAAGGTCGGCAACCGGTGCTCGACGAAGTGGGCCAGCGCGGCCAAAGCCTCGGCGCGGGTCACCGCGAACACCCGCGGGCCGTCCTCGCCGACGAAGTCCACCCCCGCCGCGGTCATCGCGTCCAGATCCGCGCGGACGCCAGCGTCGATCTCGTCCTCGGTCGGCCACCAGGGGTCGAGTACGCCCAGCGTGTCCTGGCGCCTGGGCGGCGGTTCCCGGTTGTCGGCGTCGTAGTTCCACTGCCCGGTGACCGGCCGGCCGTCGACCATCAGCACGTCGAGCCGCTCGCGGGCGTTGCGGTAGAAGTCCTCCAGCAGCAGGCGGCGCGCGTTCCGGCCCTCGGCCCAGCGGGTGAAGTCGGCTCGCGACGTGGCGAACCCGCGCGCCGGCAACCGCTCCAGGTCCAGCGTCTCGGCCATGGTGTCGACGAAGTGCAGCGCGGACCAGGACGTCGGCTGCAGCACGTCCAGCGGCTCATCCAAGCGCTCGAGCGCCTGGCGGTAGGTGTCGGCCTGCACGTACGCGCACTGCTCCCCCAGCTCGGCGGCCCGGTGCCGCATCGCCGACAGGATCAGGTGCGCCTTCTGCCGGTGGAACCGCCGCCGGCGGAACACCCGGGTGGCCTCGATCAGCAGCACCGGCTGCGTCGGATCATCCAGGAAGTGGGGCCCGAGCTGGTCGCCGAACAGCCAGCGACGTCGAAGCGGCATACGGCAGGACTACCCCGTCAGCGGGAGAACAGGCTCCCGGACACGGTGGTGACGAAGTTCTTCATGGAGTCCGGCAGGTCGCGCAGGTGCCAGTTGGCCGGCCCGGAGTACCAGCTCAGGTCATCGGGGTCGGCCTCGGCATCGGCGTCGGCGGCGACGATGGCGTCCAGCCAGCGCTCGGTGCCGCCCAGCACGATGGCGTACGGCAGCACCTCGGAGATCTCGCGCAGCTCGGCCCCGGGCGGCATCTGGTCGGTCGGGTGGTTCATCAGGTCCGAGCGCAGCGCGCCGAGGCCACCGAGCAGCGCCGCCCCCTTGGCCGTGCGCCGGGGCAGCTCCTGGGCGACGAAGACGAGTCCGAGGGCCAGCACCACCAGGGCCAGCCCGACCAGGCCGAACGTGGTGAACGCGGCCAGCAGCGCCGTGATCACGACGGCCACGATGAGCGCGCCCAGCGCGAGCTGGGTGTAGCGGCTGCGGGTGGCGTCCGGGCGGCGCTCGAACCAGCCGAGGCTCACCACCTCGTCGTAGAGGGCGTCCTGCACGCCGCCGATGGACGAGTGCACGCGGCCCGGCAGCTCGGACACCCGGACGGTGGAGCCAGCCGGCGCGATGCCGTCCAGCAGCTGGGCCTCGAAGGGGCGCAGCCCGTTCGGGCCGCCGCCCGCCCGGGTCAGCTCCCAGTCGGTGCGGGCGAAGTCGGTGGTCCGGGGCAGCTCGGTGATCTTCAGGTGCCCGCGGACGGCCAGGTCGACCAGGGTGGCGGTGACGTCGATCGGGTCGACCCGCTCGTCGGCGACGGTGCCCACGTGCCCGGGCCGGATCTCCCCGACCACCCGGAACTCGCTCTGCCCGGCCCCCGTCGGCACGAACTCACCCGCCCGGCTGATCTGGCCGCCGGCGCTCGCATCCCGCCCAGTCCGCCGGTGCAGCGCGAACAGACCCAGGCCCCCCAGCGCCAGCAGGCCCAGGGCCAGGGCCAGCGGCAGCGGCCGCGCGGAGAACGCCCGGCCCACCGTCCAGCGGAAGGCGATCTGCTCGTTGGCGGGCACGGCACCCGCGGGGAAGCCGATGTCGACGGCGACCACCTCGCCCTCGCCCCGCGGCCCGTCGCGGAAGGTGGGCACCTGGGCGGCCTCGGTGCCCGCGGCCGCGAACGCGCACGGGGTGGTCGAGTTGGGGCTGCCGGCGGTGCACTTGATGTAGCTGAACTGGGTCGGGATCTGCACCGTCGCGGTGAACTCGGGCACCTGGGCGCTCAGGCCCTGCAGCAGCCGCACCCGGAGCGCGGTGCCGTCGGCCATGGTGACCACCGCACCCCGGACCGTGTAGTTCAGCTCGATCTCGGTCTCGCCGTTGGTGGGCACGGTGACCGTGGTGAAGCGGCCGTCGGTCGCCGTGCCGGGGTTGACCGCGGCGCCGCCGGCGGTGGCGGTGACGTCGCTGACCTGCTGCACGTACTGCCGGTCCCCGACCAGGTCCTCACGGGTCTCGAACCGCTGGGACAGCTCCGCGGGCGGCGTGCCGGTGAAGGTGATGGTCTGCTTGACCGTCAGGGTGCCGTCGAGGGCCAGGTTGGCGTCCACGACGAAGGTCGACGCGGTCCCCTCGGCGGCGGCGGTCAGGACGAGCGGCCCGGCGATCAGGCCGAGTCCGAGGGCGACCGCGGCCAGCAGGCTCCGCAGCCGCCGGACGATCGGGGGGGTGGGTGCAGACACGGGGTACAGCGTGCCATTCCCGAGGTCCCACGGCCGAGCAGGACCCGAAAATGACCTCTGCCGGGTCCTACAGTTCCGGTGTGGTCGTCCCGGGGAATCAGTCCTACCGGCCGTTCGCCCCGGCCCCGGTCCCGTCCTCGGGCTTCGGCGGCTGGGGCACCGACGCCTCCGGCGCCGCCCGGGTCACCCTGCCGGCGCGGCGAGACCCGCTCATCCTGCTGCTCGGGACGCTCATCGTGCTGTCCGCCGGTGCTCTGGTCGGCCTCGTCATCGCCGGGTTCACTGCCCGCCCGGCGGCCACGGCGTACGCGAACGAGGACTACTCCGTCCCCGCCCCACAGCTCTCACCACCCCCCATTCCGGTGCCGCAGAGCGCGGACGAGGCGGAGCGCTGGCGGACGGCGAACGCGGTCTACGCCCATGCGCTGCCGGCCCCCGTCCGGTGCCCCGTCGCCCCGGTCGAGCTCGACGGCGCCAGCCGGGAGACGCTGCAGGGCCACTTCGACGGCCTGACCGGGTGCCTGGCCCGGACCTGGGAGCCGGCCCTGACCGCCGCCGGTTTCACCGTGGTCCGGCCGAGCGTGACCGTCTACGACGACGAGGTCAGCACCCGGTGCGGCCGGATGGGGATCAACGCGTTCTACTGCTCGGCCGACCAGCAGCTGTACGTCAGCACCCGACTGGCCCGGCAGACCGGGCTGCGGGGCCGGTGGGCGGCCGACGTGGTGATGGCGCACGAGTACGGGCACCTGGTCCAGGGTCGGACCGGGCTCTTCGCGGCCGGCGTGCTGGCCGCCCGGGACGCCGCGACCGATGACGAGCGGCTGGCGTACGCGCGCCGGCTGGAGACCCAGGCCGACTGCTTCTCCGCGACGAGCCTGCGGTCGGTCTCGACCTCGATCGGCATCCGGCAGGACGATCTCACCGACATCCTCCGGGCCTACGCCGCCGGGGGCGACGACCGCCGCCGCGACCGCCCGGAGGCCGCCGGCAACCATGGCCGTGCCGACACCCGGGTCTACTGGGGCACCGTGGGGCTGAGCACCAGCGATCTCGGACGCTGCAACACCTTCACCGCCCCGGCGGGGTCGGTGCGGTGACCGGTCCCGGGCGGCGGGGCCCCGCCGCCCCGGGGCGGGGGGACGGGGGGGGGTGGCCAAGCACCCCACGGGGGCCCCGGGGGGCGGGCCCGAGCGGCCCGGTCGCGTGGCAAGGTTGCGCTGTGACCTCGCAGCAGTCGTGGCCCGGGCCGCCCCCGCCGGCGGCCGCGTACGGGCAGCCCCCCGCGTACGGGCAGTATCCGGGCTACGGGCCGGCACCTGCCGGCTATGGTTCCGGGCCGGGCTACGGCTCGCCCGGTTTCGGCCCGCCGTCCTTCGGTGCTCCCGGCATGTCGCCGTACGGCCCGCCGAACCAGGCGCCCCGGCCGCCGGCCCGCCGCGGCGGCGCCCGGACCCTGCTGCTCGCCCTGGTCGGGGTGGCCCTGGTGGCCATGATCGGGCTGGCCCTGGCCAGCTTCACCAGCAACACCGACGGCGTGGCGTACCAGAACGACGACTACCAGGTGCCCCCGCCCAACGCGAACCCGCCGCCCGCGCCGCTCCCGGAGACCTACGAGGAGGCCGAGCAGTTCATCACCGCAAGCCCTCTCTACGGTCAGACGGCGCCGATCCCCGTGCGCTGCACCACCGAGCCGATCAACGTCGTCACGGCGAGCGACCGGCAGCTCGATGACCACTTCGAGGGCCTGATGGAGTGTCTGGTCCGGGTCTGGCAGCCGCCGGTCACCGGGGCCGGGCTCGAGATCGTGCGGCCGACGGTCACCATCTACGGCGACTCGATCACCACCAAGTGCGGCTCCGTCGAGGTGAACGCCTTCCTCTGCTCCGCCGACCAGCAGATCTACTACAGCAGCCGGCTGCCCGATGTCATCCAGAGCGTGGCGGAGAACAAGTGGACCGCCGACATCATCATGGCCCACGAGTACGGCCACCTGGTCCAGCTCCGGGCCGGCATCTCCGTCTCGGCCCACGCGCTCGCGCAGCGGACCGGGAGCAAGGAGGGTGAGTATGCGATCGTCCGCCGGCTGGAGACCCAGGCCGACTGCTTCTCCGGGATGTTCATCCGGTCGACGTCGGTGTCGCTCGGGGTGCAGCAGTCCGATCTCCAGGGCATCCTGGCCACCTATGTCGCCATCGGCGACGACACCCTCTCCGGCCGCCCGGACATCGTCGGCAACCACGGCCTGGGCCGAACCCGGGAGTTCTGGGGCAACACGGGCCTCCGGACCAGCACGGTGGGCGACTGCAACACCTTCGTGGCCCCGGACGACCAGGTCCGCTGACGAGTGACGGCAGGACTCCTCGGCCGTCGCCCGGGAGGTTAGGTTTACGTTCGCTGCCGGTGCTCCACGCCGCTTGCTGGCGGCAGAGCACCAGAGTGCGGCGTGGAGCGGGGGACTCGGTGGAGGAGCCACAGCAAACGCGCGTCCGGCGGGCGGTGCGGGTGCTGCCGGTCGACGACGACGGCGCCGTCCTGCTGCTGCGCTGCATCGACCCCGCCGACCCGTCCGCGCCCTTCCTGATCACGGTCGGCGGAGGCATCGAGGCCGGAGAGGCCGAGCGGGACGCCGCGGTCCGGGAGCTGTGGGAGGAGACCGGGATGGTCGTCGCCCCCGCGGACCTGGTCGGTCCGATCCTGTTCGAGAGCTTCACCTTCACCTGGGGGGCCGATCTCGTCACCCAGGACCAGAACTACTACGCGTTGGCCGCGCGTGACGCGACGGTCGTCTTCGACAACCTCGAGGAGCTCGAGGTGGCCACCGTCATCGGCCACGGCTGGTGGACCGCCGCCGCGCTGCGCACCTGCTCCGACGTGGTGTTCCCCGAGGTGCAGCGCGCGGTCGAGGCCGCAGCGGCGGCGTCCGGCCTGCTGCGGCGCCCGCCCTGACTACGGCGTACGCGGGTTCAGCAGGGCGGTGGCGATGGCGGCGATGCCCTCGCCGCGGCCGGTCAGGCCCAGCCCGTCGGTGGTGGTGGCGGCCAGGGACACCGGAGCGCCCACTGCTGCGCTGAGCACCTGCTCGGCCTCGGCCCGCCGGGGCCCGAGGCGAGGGCGGTTGCCAATCAGGGACACCGCGACATTGGCGATCTCGAAGCCCTGAGCCCGGACCCGATCGGCCGTCGCCACCAGAAACGACCGACCGGCCGCCGAGGCCCATTGCGGGTCGGCGGTGCCGAAGTTGGAGCCGATGTCCCCCAGGCCGACCGCGCTGAGCAGTGCATCGCATATGGCGTGCGCCACGACGTCACCGTCGGAGTGACCCACCGGCCCGACCTCGTCGTCGAAGACGAGGCCGGCGACCGTCATCGGGCGGCCCGGCGCGAGCCGGTGGACGTCGATGCCGATCCCGGTGCGACCCGAGATGCTCGGGGTCAGGAAGCGAGGACCTCGTCGAGCAGGATCTCGGCCTTGTCCTCGGCCACCCGCTCGGCCAGAGCCAGCTCGGAGACGAGGATCTGACGCGCCTTGGCCAGCATCCGCTTCTCGCCGGCGGACAGACCGCGCTCCCGCTCGCGGCGCCACAGGTCGCGGACGACCTCGGCCACCTTCATGACGTTCCCGGAGTGCAGCTTCTCCAGGTTCGCCTTGTAGCGGCGGGACCAGTTGGTCGGCTCCTCCGTGTGAGGCGCCCGCAGGATGCTGAACACCCGCTCGAGCCCATCGGCATCGACGACGTCGCGGACACCCACGAGATCGAGGTTGCACGCCGGGACGCGGACGACCAGATCGGTCTGACCGACGATCCTCAGCACGAGGTAGAGCTTGTCTTCGCCCTTGATCTGGCGGGTTTCGATGTCCTCGATCACGGCAGCCCCGTGATTGGGGTAGACCACCGTTTCGCCGACTGTAAACGTCATATTGTTTTCGTACCCCTTTCGACGCTCAAGTCTAGCACGCGCCGGATGCGCCTCCCGTGGCGTTTGCGCTAGCCAGAGGCCCATATCGGCCGCCCCCCGCCCTTGACAAAGGACCCGTTCCTGTGCCTGTCCCGACCCCGGTTGCCCCGGTGCGGACGACCTGCTGCCCGCAGCGGCTCCGGGTGGATAGGCTGCATCGCATCTGGTGTCGGTACCGCGAGGAGTTGGCCACGTGTCGGGATGGACGCAAGCAGGTCGAGCTGGTCGGGTTCCCGGGTCGGCCCGGGGCGGACGCGGGGGGCGCGGCGTCGCGGCGCTGCTGCTCGTGGTCGGCCTGCTCCTGAGCACGGCAGCCTGCGGTTCCGACGCCCAGACGCTGAAGCCCTACACCCCCGCCGAGGGGGTCAACTTCGACGTCGGCGACGAGAAGGACATCAAGACCGTCGTGCACGTGCGCAACCTGCTCATCATCAGCAAGGAACCCGGCTCGGGCGTGCTGTCGGCGCTGCTGGTCACCGACGGCCGCGACGAGCTGACCAAGGTGACCGGGAAGGCCATCAAGTCCGACGGCAGCGACGGGGCCCCGCTCACCGTCTCCATCACCAACAGCGTCACCTTCGCCAACCGTGCGCAGGTCGTGCTCACCGACCGGGCGCCGATCGGCGTCACCAGCGCGGACCTCGCGCCCGGTCGCACGGCCGCCATGACCCTGAGCTTCGCCAACGCCGGCGACATCTCGGTCGTCGTGCCGGTGGCGGACGGCACCGAACCGCAGTACGCGGACATCAGCGCCGCGCCGACGCCGAGCGCCTGACCTGGCCGCGGGTCAGCCGTAGGTTTCCTCGTCGCTGAACAGGCTGGAGACGGACTCGCCCAGGTGCGTCCGGCGGACGGCCTCGGCGAACAGCGGGGCGACCGAGCGAGTGACCATGTTGGGCAGCCGCTTGTCCTCGGCCAGCGGCACCGTGTTGGTGGCCACGATCTCGGTGATGCCCGGCTCCTGCTTGAGCCGCTCGATCGCCGGGCCGGTGTAGAGGCCGTGGGTACAGGCCAGCGCGATCTCGCGGACGCCGTCCGCCCGGAGCAGGCGCAACAGCTCGACGATCGAGCCGGCGGTCGCGATCTCGTCGTCCAGGACGATCACGTTCCGGTCATGGACGTCGCCGACGATGCGGTCGATGACCACCCGGTCGTCGGCGAGCCGGCGCTTGGCCCCGGCGGCGACCGGCACGTCCAGCAGGCGGGCGAAGGCGGTGGCCACCTTGGCGTTGCCGAGGTCAGGTGACACGACGACGGTTTTGCTCAGGTCACCGGTCCGGAAGTGGTCGGCCAGCACCTCGATCGCGTTCAGGTGGTCGACCGGCACCGAGAAGAAGCCGTGCACCTGGGGTGCGTGCAGCGCCATGGTCAGCACCCGGGTCGCGCCGGCGGTGACGAGCATGTCGGCGACCAGTCGGGCGGCGATGGAGATCCGCGGCGCGTCCTTCTTGTCCGACCGCGCGTACGCGAAGTGCGGGATCACCGCGGTGATGTGCGCGGCCGACGCGCCCCGGGCGGCGTCCAGCATCAGCAGCAGCTCGACCAGGTTCTCCTGCACCGGCGGCACCAGCGACTGGACGATGTACACGTCACGCTGCCGACAGTTCGCCCGCAGCTGCACCTGCAGACAGTCGTTGCTGAAGCGGCTGGTGCGGGCGGGGCTCAGGTCGAGCCCGAGCTCGGCGCACAGCTCTGCCGCGAAGGCCGGGTGGGACGACCCGCTGAAGACGGTGATCTCGCCGGTCATGAGCTCATCTAATCCTGTCCGCTCGCGCCCGGCGCTCTACCCCGACGACGTCGTCACTCTTCGTGGACGGAAGAACGTGTCCACTCATCGCTCCTCCGCTCGGCGGCGCGCCTTCCCGACGCTCGCGGACTGACGCTCGCCGACCGACGCTCGGCGACTTCGAGGGCGTCGGCGGCTAACCCTCGAACTTGTAGCCCAGCCCGCGCACGGTGATCAGGTGGTGCGGGTGGGCGGGGTCAGACTCGATCTTCGTCCGCAGCCGCTTCACGTGCACGTCCAGGGTCTTGGTGTCGCCCACGTAGTCGGCGCCCCAGACCCGGTCGATCAGCTGGCTCCGGGTCATCACCCGGCCGGCGTTGCGCAGCAGGATCTCCAGCAGCTCGAACTCCTTGAGCGCCAGCCGGACCCGCTGCCCGTCGACGGAGACCTCGTGGCGCTCGACGTCCATCCGGACGCCCGACGACTCGACCACGTCCGGTACCAGCTCGACGTCCTGGCCGCGGCGGAGCACCGCCCGGATCCGGGCCACCAGCTCGCGCTGGCTGAACGGCTTGGTGACGTAGTCGTCGGCTCCGAGCTCCAGTCCGACCACCTTGTCGATCTCGCTGTCCCGCGCGGTTACCATGATCACCGGTACCGGCCCCCGCTGCCGCAGCCGCCGGTAGACCTCGGTGCCGGGCAGGCCGGGCATCATCAGGTCGAGCAGCACGATGTCAGCGCCCGCCCGGTCGTACTGGGCCAGCCCCTCGGCGCCGTCGGCGGCCGTCAGCACCTCGAACCCCTCACGCGCCAGCATGTACGCCAGCGCATCCCGGTAGGACTCCTCGTCCTCCACCACCAGCACCCTCGTCATCGGGAGTCCACGGAGGTCGTCCCCCTTGCCTCGCGCAACGGGTTCATCGCTGGACCTCCTCAGGCTCGTGCTCAGCGGAGCGGGCGGGCTCCTCGACCGGCGGGTGGTCCCGGGCCGGCAGGTAGGCGGGCAGCGTGATGGTGAAGGTCGACCCCCGGCCGACGGAACTCCACACCGTGACCTCGCCGCCGTGGATGGCGGCGATGTGCTTGACGATCGACAGGCCGAGGCCGGTGCCGCCGTTCGCGCGGCTGCGGGCGTAGTCGACGCGGTAGAAGCGCTCGAAGATCCGCTCGAGCTCGGCCGCCGGGATCCCGATGCCATTGTCGGAGACCCGGATCTCGACCACGTCGTCGTCACCCGACCGCACCGTGGCGGCCGACACCGCCACCCGGGCCCCCGGGTCGGAGTAGACCACGGCGTTCTCCACCAGGTTGGCCACCGCCACCCCGAGCTGACGCGCGCTGCCGAGCACCCGGGCGCCGGAGGGCGCGGCGATCGTCAGGGCCACCCGCCGCTGGTCGGCGTCCACCCCCCGCCGGTCGACGGCCTCGCCGAGCACGGCGTCCACGTCGACCACCTCGGGGTCGGTGAGCGGGTTGTCGCCCTGCAGCTGAGAGAGGTGGATGATCTGGGCCACCAGGTCGCTCAGCCGCGCCGACTCGATACTCATCCGGCCGGCGAACTTGCGCACCGCCGACGGGTCGTCCGACGCCTCCTCCACGGCCTCGGCCAGTAGGGAGATCGCCCCGATCGGGGTCTTCAGCTCGTGGCTCACGTTGGCCACGAAGTCACGCCGGATCTGCTCGATGCGGCGCGGCGCCGTCTGGTCGTCGGCCAGCACCAGGATCAGGTCCGCGCCGAGCGGGGCGACGCGTACGGTGAAGAAGCTCGACGCCGCCCCGGCCCGGGTCAGGTGCAGCTCGGTCGTGACCACCCCGCGGTCCCGGCGGACGGCGCGGACCAGGTCGAGCAGCCCCGGCTCGGCGATCCGGCTGCCGCGGACCAGTCCGAGGGTGCGGGCGGTGCTGGTGGCCTGCAGGACCTGGTCGGCCATGCCGATGACCACCCCGGAGGAGTTCAGGACGGCGAGCACCTCGGCCACCCCGGCGGGCACCACCGGCTCGACCGACGCGTACGCCGGAGCCGGGTCTGGGCGGCGGCGCAGGATGAGCCAGGTCAGCAGCGCACCGGCGCACAGGCCCACGGCGAGCGCCACCAGGGCGAGCCCGGTCGGGTCCACCTCTCGATAGTAGGGTCCGCACAGGCCTCGACCGGCCGGGCGGGCAAGGTTGCCCAGGAGGCGTCGCCGAGGGTTCGGCCGCCGTTCACGAGCCGTTCAACCGGTGCTCGGTTGGGTGTAGGGCTGCGGCCTACAGTGGCTCTGGCCCCGTCCTGGGGCAGTCCCATGCCTGACAAGGGAGGACCGATCCTTCATGCGTGACTCCTATCGGGAGAAGCTCGACGACATCCTCGCCGACCTGGTCCAGATGGCCCAGATCGTCTCCGGAGCGGTGCGCACCTCGACCTCCGCGCTGCTGGAAGCCGACCTCAAGCTCGCCGAGCAGGTGATCACCGAGGACCAGGTCCTCGACGCCAAGCAGGCCGACATCGAGAACCGCGCCTTCAACCTGCTGGCCCGCCAGGCCCCGGTCGCCGGCGAGCTGCGGACCCTGGTGGCCACCCTGCGGATGGTCACCGAACTGGAGCGGATGGGTGACCTCGCCGCCCACGTGGCCAAGATCGCCCGGCTGCGCTACCCCGAGTCGGCGGTGCCGGAGCCGCTGCGGGCCAACTTCGTGCGGATGGCCGACGTCGCCGAGAAGATGGTCGTGACCGCCGGTCAGACCCTGAACGACCGCAACATCCAGACGGCCCAGGAGCTGCGCGACGCCGACGAGGAGATGGACGACCTGCGCCGCTCCCAGTTCCGGGTGCTGCTCAGCGACGACTGGTCGCACGGGGTCGAGGCCGCGGTCGACGTCGCCCTGCTCGGCCGCTACTACGAGCGGATCGCCGACCACGCCGCCTCGATGGGCCGCCGCATCATCTACGTCGTGACCGGCTCGTTCCCCGAGGACGGGTACTGGCCGCAGCCCTGAGCGAGCGGGAGCCGTCCCGCTCCCGGTCCTGAACGGGCCCAGCCCATTGCCACGGCGGTGGCCGAGCCCGTATTGTTCCTGCACCACGTTCGCCGCTCCGTTGTCGGTGCCCCCCGACTGGTCCCTGTCCTCCGATCACCCCCGAGACGTCGTGCCAGGAGTGGACGATGACCCAGTCATCTCCTGCTCGAGCAGAGCAGAGCTATCGCCACGAGGCGTTCCTGTGGCATGACCGGAGCGATTTCACCACCAGCCTGGTGCCGTTCATCGCCGACGGCCTGGACGCCGGGGAACCGGTCATGGTCGCCGTGTTCGGTGAGCACGGGGACTGGATCCGCGACGACCTCGGCCCGAGGTCGGACCAGGTCCGCTTCGTCGACATGGCCGAGCTGGGCCGCAACCCGGCCAAGATCATCCCGGCCTGGCAGAAGTTCCTCGACACGGAGGCGGGCGGCAGCCGGCCGGCCCGGGGAATCGGGGAGCCCATCTGGGCGGGCCGCCAGGCCGACGAGCTGATCGAGTGCCAGCTCCACGAGGCGCTACTCAACGTGGCGGTGGACCCGACGACACCGTTCTGGCTGGTCTGTCCCTACGACGCCGAGCACCTCGACTCCGCCGTCATCGACGAGGCCTACCGCAGCCATCCCGTGGTCGTCGAGGCCGACGCCTACGCGGGCAGCACCACCTATGCCGGTCGCGCCCACGTCGAGGCCATGCTCGGCCGGGACCTGCCGACGCTGGCCGGCGAGCCCACCACCATCCCGTTCACCAGCCGCAACCTCGGTCGGCTGCGGACCTTCCTCAAGCTGGAGGGTCACGTCGCCGGGCTGGCCGTCCAGCAGGCGGCGGACCTCTCGGAGGTCACCTGCGGACTCGCGGCGGACAGCCTGGCCCGCGGCGCCACGAGCGGCACCATCCGGGTCTGGCGGCAGCCGCGGTCGGTGGTCTGCGAGGTGGTCGACGACACCCACCTCGATGACCCGCTGGCCGGCCGGCGGGCGCCGCTGACCGAGAACGCGGACGCCATCTGGGCCGCCAACCAACTCTGCGACCTGGTCCAGGTGCGGACCGTTCCGGCCGGCACCACCGTACGGGTGCACGCGTACCGCTGACGGCGGCTGACTGCAACCTATGCCCGCATAGGTTGCAGCCACGTGGCACAGGTTGCAACCTGGGCTCGGTGGTCGGAACCTATGCCGGCACAGGTTTCCGGTCCGCAGGGGGGCGGGTGATGTGCTGGGGCCATGCGCTTGTTGATCCTCGGCGGTACCGCCTGGCTCGGCCGCGAGCTCGCCCGGACGGCCCGAGACCGCGGTGACACCGTCACCTGCCTCGCCCGAGGCGCGTCCGGACCGCCGGCCGACGGGGTCGAGCTGGTCTCCGTCGACCGGACCGAACCGGGGGCGTACGCGGCGGTGCGCGACCGGCAGTGGGACGCGGTGGTCGAGGTCAGCCGCCAGCCGGGCCAGGTGCGCAGCGCGGTCGCGGCGCTGGGTGGGTCCGCCGGGCACTGGGTCTTCGTGTCGACCGGCAATGTGTACGCCGACCACCGGCGAGCCGCTCAGGACGAGCGCAGCCCGCTGCTGCCGCCGCTGACCGGGGAGGTGATGGAGTCGATGGATGACTACGGCCCGGCCAAGGTCGCCTGCGAGCAGGCCGTGCTGGAGAGGTTCGGCGCTGAGCGGTCCCTGGTCGCCCGGGTCGGGCTGATCGGCGGACCGGGCGACGAGTCGGGCCGTACGGGCTACTGGCCGCTGCGGTTCTCCCGGCCGGCCGCGGCCGACGGCTCGGTGCTGGTCCCGGACGCGCCGGACCAGCCGGCCTCGGTGGTCGCCGTCCGCGCCCTGGCCGGCTGGCGGGGGGACGCGGCCCGCGCCCGGGTCGCGGCGGCCTGGTCGCCGGGCGGGACGGCCAGGAGGGGGTGCAGGTTGCCGTCGCCGGCGTGCGCGAGGTTGCCGATGACGATGTCGTGGTCCAGCGCCGCCTTCTCCACCCGCCCGAGCATCTCCGGGACCGCGGCGACGGGCACGCAGACGTCGCCGATCATCAGGGGCCCGAGCACGCGCTCC
>CAXTVE010000010.1:0-2715 GCA_964247485.1 uncultured Propionibacteriaceae bacterium | reverse complement strand
TACCGCTGGCCGAGCACCTCACGGTCGCCCGGACGGTGGCCGGCCACACCGGTCCGATGGTGCCGGTAACGCCGGGCTGGCTGCTCGAGCAGGGCGTCCAGAGCTGGATGGGCGAGCGGTCGCTGCCGCTGTGGATCGACGACCCGGACTGGTTCGGCTTCAACGGGCGCGACAGCAGCGCGGCCTACGCGGCCGGGCTGGCGCCGCGGCCGCTGGCGGAGACCCTGGCCGACACCCTGGCGTGGGAGCTCACCCGGGGTGCGGAGCGCGTACGCGGGGCCGGGCTGACCGACCCCGAGGAACGGGCGCTGCTGGAGGCCTGGGGGCGCCGGGCTACTTCTTCCCCTGGTTCTTGACCGCCTCGATGGACGCCGCGGCGGCCTGCGGGTCGAGGTAGCGGCCGCCGGCGGAGACCGGCCTGAGGTCGTCGTCGAGCTCATAGACCAGCGGGATGCCGGTGGGGATGTTCAGGCCGACCACCGCGTCGTCACCGATGTCGTCGAGGTGCTTGACGATCGCCCGCAGCGAGTTGCCGTGCGCGGCGACCAGCACCGTCCGGCCGAGACGCAGGTCGGGCACGATGTCGTCGTACCAGTAGGGCAGCGCACGGAGCAGCACGTCCTTCAGGCACTCGGTGCGGGGCCGGACCTCGGGCGGCAGCTCGGCGTAGCGGGGGTCGGCGAAGGTGGCGAACTCGGCGTCGTTGTCGATCGGCGGCGGTGGGGTGTCGTAGGAGCGGCGCCAGACCATGAACTGCTGCTCGCCGAACTCGGCCAGCGTCGCCGCCTTGTCCTTGCCCTGCAGGGCACCGTAGTGCCGCTCGTTCAGCCGCCAGGAGCGCCTCGTCGGGATCCAGTGCCGGTCCGCCGCGTGCAGGGCGATCTCGGCGGTCCGGATGGCCCGCCGCAGCAGCGAGGTGTGCACCACGTCCGGCCGCAGCCCGGCCTCCACCAGCAGCTCACCACCGCGCTGGGCCTCGCCGCGGCCCTTGTCGTTGAGGTCGACGTCCACCCAGCCGGTGAACAGGTTGCGCGCGTTCCATTCGCTCTCGCCGTGCCGCAGCAGGACCAGGGTTGCCGTCACACGCGGGAGCCTATCGGCGAACCCCGACTTGTCAGCCTTGGTGGTCGCTGTAGCGACCACCAAGGCTGACAAGTCGGGGGTCAGGGGCCCGGGTCGAGGTGGCGGAAGGCCTCCAGGTTGGCGGTGGACTCGCCGCGGGAATGCCGCCAGGCCCACTCGCGGCGGATGCTGTCGGCGAAGCCGAGCTCGACGATCGGGTTGAAGGCGGCGTCGGCGGTCTCGGCGACCACCCCGAGCACCCGGTCCACCTCGGCCCGGGTCAGCCCGGCCAGGGCGACCCGCCCCGTCAGGTAGATGTCGCCGAGCCGATCGAGGCTGAAGGCGACGGCGTACAGCTTGAGGTTGTGCTCCAGCAGCCAGCGATAGACACCCCGCTCGTTCTGCTCGGGCGCCCGGGCCACGAAGGCGCGGACGCCGACGTGGTGCGGCCCGACCTCCAGCGCGCACTCGGTGACCAGCTTGCGCTCCCCCGGCAGCCGGACCGTGAACACCCCCGAGGACTCCGACCAGTCCAGCCCCAGCTCAGCGAGGGCCGCCCGGATCTCGCCCAGCGCCCCTGCGACGACGTCGCCGGACGTCACGTCTGCGCCACGAACCAGCGGGTCTGGTAGCCGGTCAGCCTCAGCGGACCGTCGGTCAGCGGGGTCTCCTCGGTCAGCGCATCCCAGGCCCAGTTGCCGATCGGGACGACCCAGCGGGGCAACGACTGCTCGTCGGCGGTCACGTTGTAGACCCCGACCATCGTCTGCCCCGGCACGTGGCGGACGAACACCAGCACCGCCGGGTTGACCGGGTCGACGATCTCGGTCTCGACCGAGGCGTCCAGGCTGGGCAGCGCCGCCCGCACGGTGATCGCGTGCCGGATGCCGTGCCAGACGCGGTGCTCGACCGTGCCGGGCTGGTGCCGCCGCTCCGCCGCCGCCCAGTCCATCCGGGGCCGGTGCACCCAGCGGTTGTCGTCGGTGTGCTCGGCGTCGTCGGCGTAGTCGTCGTCGTTGCGCTGGGCCAGCTCGTCGCCCATGTAGAGCAGCGGCAGCCCGCCGAAGCCGAGCATCAGGTGGTGGGCCAGCAGCAGCCGGCGGATGGCCAGGTCCAGGTGGGCCTCGTCGCCGTTGTCCAGCGCCGACTCGATGCCGAGCAGCGACGCGGCGGTGCCGCTGATCCGGCGGTCGCCGGTGACCAGGTTCTCCTGGAACACCAGCCCGCGGGCGTCGCTCATTGGGTACAGCCCGGCGTAGAAGTCGGCCAGGAAGCGACGGTGCTCATACCCGTTCAGCCCCACCGACGCGGCGTCCTCGTCGCTGATGGCCCAGCCGATGTCGTCGTGACAGCGCAGGTAGGTGCCCCACACGGTGGTCGGCGGCTTGGCCGGGAACCGGTTCAGCGCCGCGCAGAACAGCCGGGTGTCCTTGGCCGCCAGGGCCGACCAGATCTGCACCATCAGCGAGTTCTGGTACGCCAGGTCGCTCACCTTGCCGGCGTGCTTGCCCACGCCGAGGTAGGGCGCCAGGTCGGCCGGCCCGACGATCGCCTCCGCCTTGAAGATGAGGGCCGGCGCCCCGATCCGGGCGACCGCCCGCAGGGCCTGGGTGATGGCGTGCACCTCGGGCTGGTTCTGGCAGTTGGTGCCCA
>CAXTVE010000009.1:0-20183 GCA_964247485.1 uncultured Propionibacteriaceae bacterium | reverse complement strand
CAGTGCAACCGCGTCGTCGTAGATCGAGCCGGTCAGCCGCTCCAGCGACTCGCGGTGGGCCGGCGTCAGCTCGGTGCGCTGGAGCCGGTCGGGGGCGTTCTTGTACTCGTGACGCTGTTCGAACTGCGGCTCGACGCCCAGCTTGTCCAGCGCGCCGCGCAGGAAGGTCGTCTCGACCCCGACACCGAGCGGTCCCACCCCGCCGCCGGGCTGCAGCCAGACCTCGCGGAACGCCGACGCCAGCGTGTACGCGGCGAGGTCGGCGACGCCGGACTCGAAGCTCTCCGCCCAGGCCATGGTGAGCTTGCCGCTGCGGGCGAAGGCCTCGATGCCCAGCCGCAGCTCCTGCATCGTGGCCCACGGCAGCGGGCCGCCGACCTTGGCGACCAGCCCGACCACCCGGCGGTCGTCGCCGGCCTCGTGCAGAGCCCGCAGGGTCGGCCGCAGCTGCCGCCGCCCGCGGTTGCGCAGTCGGTCGAGCGGGTCGTCGGCCTCCGGCGAGACCGGCACCTCGGTCAGGTCCAGCTCGAGCAACAACGGGGTAGCGGTCGGCACCCGCCCAGGCTAGGTGCCGACGTAGGTGCGCAGGTGCTGCGCAGTCAGGGTCTCGGCCCGCTCGACCAGGTCGCGCGGCCGGCCCTCGAAGACGATCCGCCCGCCGTCGGAGCCGGCGCCCGGGCCGAGGTCGATGATCCAGTCGGCGTGGGCCATCACCGCCTGGTGGAGCGGCTGGCCGAGGCTGAGGTAGCCGAGCCCGACCGCGGCCATCCGCTCCAGAATGGCGTGCGCCGGCCCGGAGCCGAAGAAGTCGCGGGCCTCGGTGACCGGCATGGCGAGCACCTGGCTGATGTCGCGACCGTTCAGCTTGTACTCCAGCACCGCAGCCTGGAACCGCTTGCCGCCGCAGTGGTCGCAGGTGGTCGCCACCCCGGCCATCATGGCCAGATCGGTGTAGATCACCCCGGCCCCGTTGCAGTGCGGGCAGGCCCCCTCGGAGTTGGCGCTGAACAGCGCCGGCTTCACCTTGTTCGCCTTGGCGAACGCCGTGCGGATCGGGTCGAGCAGACCGGTGTAGGTGGCCGGGTTGCTCCGCCGCGAGCCCTTGATCGCGGACTGGTCGACGGTCACCACGCCGGCGTCCCGCGGCAGCGAGCCGTGGATCAGCGAGCTCTTGCCCGAGCCCGCCACCCCGGTGACCACGGTCAGCAGGCCCAACGGCACGTCGACATCGACGTCCTGCAGGTTGTGGGTACGGGCGCCCCGGATCGACAGCGTGCCGGACGGCTCCCGCACCTCGTCCTTGAGCCGGGCCCGGTCGTCGAGGTGGCGGCCGGTCAGGGTCCCGCTGGCCCGGAGGTCGCCGAGCGTGCCCTCGAACTGGAGCGTGCCACCGTTCGTGCCGGCGCCCGGACCGAGGTCGACCACGTGGTCGGCGATGGCGATGGTCTCGGGCTTGTGCTCCACCACCAGCACCGTGTTGCCCTTGTCGCGCAGCCGGAGCAGCAGGGCGTTCATCCGGTCGATGTCGTGCGGGTGCAGCCCGACCGTCGGCTCGTCGAAGACATACGTGATGTCGGACAGCGACGAGCCGAGGTGGCGCACCATCTTCACCCGCTGCGCCTCGCCGCCGGACAGCGAGCCGGAGCTGCGGTCGAGGCTGAGGTAGCCCAGCCCGATCTCGACCAGCGAGTCCAGCGTCTGCTGCAGCGTGGCGACCAGCGGTGCGACCTCGGGCGCCGTCAGCCCCCGGACGAAGGCGGCCAGGTCGCTGATCTGCATGGCACACGCGTCCGCGATGTTGACCCCGTCGATCCGGGCGGAGCGGGCCGCGTCGTTGAGCCGGGTGCCGCCGCAGGCCGGGCACGGGCCGTAGGTCACCGCGCGGTCGATGAAGGCGGCGATGTGCGGCTGCACCGAGTCGCGGTCCTTGGCCAGGATGCTCTTCTGCACCTTGGGGACCAGCCCCTCGTAGGTGAGCTTCAGTCCGGAGCTACGCACCTTCATCGGCTCGTGGTAAAGGAAGTCCTGCCGCTGAGCAGCGGTGAAGTCGCGGACCTTGACGTCCCCGGGCACGAGACCGGACTCGGTGAACACCCGCACGTACCACCCGTCGGGGGTGTAGCCGGGCACCCGGATCGCGCCCTCGTTGAGAGTGAGGTCGGGATCGACCAGCTCGTCGACGTCGATGTCGGTGGTCCGGCCGAGGCCCTCACAGGCCGCACACATCCCCTCCGGGGTGTTGAACCCGAAGTGGAACGCCGGCCCGACGTACGGCTTCCCCAGCCGGCTGAAGACGACCCGCAGCATGGCGTTCACGTCAGTGGCGGTGCCGAGGGTGGAGCGGGCGTTCGCCCCCATCCGCTCCTGGTCGACCACGATCGCGGCGCTCAGGTTCTCCAGGGCGTCGACGTCAGGCCGGCTGACGCTCGGCATGAAGCCCTGGAGGAAGGCGGAGTAGGTCTCGTTGATCATCCGCTGCGACTCGGCCGCGATGGTGCCGAAGACCAGCGACGACTTGCCCGAGCCCGAGACCCCGGTGAAGACGGTCAGCCGCCGCTTGGGGATATCCAGCGTGATCCCACGCAGGTTGTTCTCCCGGGCCCCGACGACCCGGATCACGTCGTGGCTGTCAGCATCGACGAAGGCGTGGTTCACGACAGCGAGCGTATGGGCCGCCACCGACAACGGCGTGGTCGATCCGCCGCGACTACGCGGCCGAAGTGACCACCCAAGGCTTGACCCCACGGCGGTTCGCGACTTATCCCCAGAAACTGGGGACAACCGTGCCGCCGGCGCGCGCCCGCGCTACCTCGACTGCCACCTTCGGGCCCATGCACCCGCGACAACCTGTCCCGCCGGCGCTCCGCGCGCTGGCCGAGCTCCAAGCCGGTGTGGTCAGTCGGGAGCAGGCCCTCGGTGTCGGCTTCCCGAGGTCCGGCCTGAGCCGCCTGGTCGCCGACGGCACCTGGCAGCGAACCGCGGCCGGGATGTACCTGACCGTCCCGGGCCCGCCGTCCTGGTCAGCCCAGGCGTGGACGGGAGTCCTGATCGGCGGGGACGAGGCCCGGATCGG
Source organism: uncultured Propionibacteriaceae bacterium (assembly GCA_964247485.1). Classification (GTDB taxonomy): domain Bacteria; phylum Actinomycetota; class Actinomycetes; order Propionibacteriales; family Propionibacteriaceae; genus Microlunatus. The sequence goes on along the minus strand of CAXTVE010000009.1, from coordinate 17,110 downwards.
CGGGCTGGCGGCCGCACACCTCCATGGCCTGCACCCTCCGGAGCCGGTGCCGATCGAGATCCTGGTGCCGGAGCGGTCTCGGCCGCGGGTCGACGGGCCCTGGGTCTTCCGCCGCGAGCGTGTCGGCGCCCGTCGCTACCCCGCCACCGGCCTGCCGCCACGGCTCAGTGTCGAGGACACCGTGCTCGATCTCGTGGACGTCCCCGACTGCGACGACCGCTCGGCGGTCAACTGGATCGCCACGGCGGTCTCGGCTCGGCTGACCACTCCCCAGCGGATCCTGCGGGCGGCCGACCACCGGGGTCGGCTCCGCTCTCGTGCGCTCCTCCACCAGATCCTCGATGACGTCCGGGCCGGCGTGCGCAGCCCGCTCGAGCGCGATTACCTGGTGAAGGTCGAGCGGGCCCACCAGCTGCCCGAGGGCCGTCGCCAGGTCGGCCGGCGCGGAACCGAGGTCGACGTGCTCTACGAGTACTACGGGCTGATCGTCGAGCTCGACGGACGTATCGGACACACCGGCATGGGTCGGTTCCGCGACATGCGCCGGGACAACGTCTCCACCACCGACGGCCTCGCCACCCTGCGCTACGGCAAGGTCGACGTGTTCGGCATCCCCTGCGCGGTGGCGGAGGAGGTCGGCACCAACCTTCTCCTGCGGGGCTGGGCGGGTCCGCGCACCCGCTGCCGGAACTGCCGCCGGGCCGCGTAGCCCGTTGCCGTGGTCAATCCGACGCGACTGTGCGGCCGAAGTGACCAGCGTCTGCGGAAGGGTGGATCAGCGGAACGACGCCCGACCAGCCCGCCGCCAGCACCCTGAGCAGGCTCGGCGGGGTCAGCACGTCGGCGACCCCGTCCGGACGCGGGCTGCGGTCGGTGTAGCCGGCCAGAGTCCAGCGCAGCAGCTCCGGGCCGTGGGTCAGCCAGGGCTGCTGGTCGATGACCACCATCGCCCCGGCCGGCAGGTCCGCGTACGCCGCCCGGTGCGTCCGCCGCCCCCGCCGACCGTCGTCCAGCCGCTCCGCGTGCAGCCGCCAGTCGATGGCGTCCACTCTGGTCTCGTCCGGATGCCCGGCCGCCCACAGCGCGACGAAGCGGCGGAAGTCGGCCGACCGGCAGAGCGCGCAGGGCCGGTGCCCAGCGGCGAAGGCGGTGGCCTCGTCGAGGAAGAACAACTCGGTGAAGCGGCCCGGCTGGAGCAACGGGCCACGGTGCCAGTCGCGGAACCGCAGCCGGCAGGCGATCCACCGGCGCCCGGCGTACCTGCGGCGGATCCCGCCCTGGTCGTCGTGCAGACAGCCCCGGTTGCCGTAGACCAGGCCGCGCTCGGGCGTGGCGACGAGGTCCCCGAAGGGCGTCACCCGGTTCGGCCTCGGCACGACCGGCACGATAGCGACCCACGCCTGTCACCGCTCCGTCACGCGCCCGGCCTAGCGTGACGGGATGGTGGTCGATCTCGCGCTCTCCCTGCTCACCGATCCGGGCACCTTCACCCCCGAGCAGCGGGGCGAGCTGACCGACCACTACCGCCGCTACGGCTTCGTGGTGGTCCGCGACCTGCTCAGTCTCGAGGAGATCAACGCGATCGAGTCCGAGTGCGCACGCGCCCAGCGGCAGGTGATCGCCGGCGCGCTGCCGGCGCGCTACGGCTCGACGGTCTTCCTCGACGACGCAGCCAAGGCGCAGCGGTTCGCCAACTACGTGGAGTACGTCCAGGAGCTGTCCCCCGCGGTCCGCGCCGCCGCGACCCACCCGGAGCTGGTCGCCATCGTCGCCGAGCTGCTCGGCCCCGGCTGCTGGCTCAACGACGACCGCCGGTTCGGCGTGGTCTACCAGGACTCGCGGCCGGGTCGTGAGTCCGGCTACACCCGGATCGGCTGGCACGCCGACTGGCAGTCCGCGCCCAACCTGGACATCTGGCCGTCGACCGCGTTCACCGTCCACGTCGACGGCACCAGCCCGGCGAACGGGTTCCTCCGCGTGGTGCCGGGCAGCCACCGCTGGGCGACCCCGGCGCCCTACCGGAACATCAACAACGTGCCGGTCCCCGACGGCACGCGGCCGACCGGCGGGCACACCGCCGAGCCGCCACCGTTCCCCATGCCGCTGGGCTTCGAGAAGATCCCCGGCGAGATCGGCCTGTACGTCGAGCGCGGGGACGTGATCCTGCACGACGCCTACCTCTGGCACTCCGCCGCCCGGGCGACCGACGAGGACACCACCCGCCGGCACGTCCGCGGCGGCTACTTCACCGGTGACCCCGAGGGTGACGGCCGGCGCGAGGTGTTCGTTAAGAACGCCGCTCGCTGAAGGCCCGGCCGAAGCGGCGGCGCTGGTAGGCGACGGCAGCCAGGAACAGCGCCACGGCCACGGTCGCGGCGACGCTGGTCGCGGCGGCGCGGGGCACCCCGAGGCCCAGGTCCAGCAGCAGGGCCAGGCCCGCCCCGGCGAGCACCGCGTTGACCAGCCCGATCATGCTCGCCATGGTGAAGAACAGGGTCGACCGGCGATAGCTGATGCCGAGCATGGCCTGGGCGTCGGTGTCGGTCGACCCGGTGGTGGGGAAGAAGTCCCCGGCCTCCGCGGTGAGTGAGGCGTAGTGCCGGCGGATCTTGGCGATCGCGCGCAGGCAGCTCACGTTCTCGATGCTGAGGTCGGTGAGCCGGCCGATCGTGAACCAGCCCAGGACGACCAGGGTCGGCAGCACGGCCGCCGCCATCGGCGCGAAGACCCCCGGGTCGCCGGTCGTGAAGCCCAGCGCGACCAGGCTGGTGGACACCGACAGCAGATAGATCGAGCTGCGGCTGCCACCCTCGCTGATCGTCGAGCTCGACGTCCCCTGCAGCGCGAAGTGCTCGGTCACCAGCGCACTCATGAACGCCTGCTCGCGCCCCTCGGTATTCATCTCGCTCCTCGTCCCCGCTCCTGTCACGCCCGAACGCCCGGTCACGGGGTCGGCGCGGCTCCGAACCCCGGCCACTCCATCCAGACGTACGCGGTCGGCTGGCCGACGTTCCACTCGACCGCCCGCTCGGCGTCGACCTCGGCGAACCCGGCCGCCCGGTAGAGGCCCCGCGCGGCAGCGTTGTCGGGTACCACCCGCAGCAGGCAGGCCGCCAGCCCGGTCTGCTCGGCCGCGCCGACCAGCGACGCCACCAGGCGCCGGCCCAACCCCGTACGCCGCCGGGCCGGGTCGATGATCAGCCGGGCCAGCTCGACTTCGTCCTCCTCGGCGTCCCGCCACAGCTCGCCGTAGCCGACCGGCGCCGCCTCCGGCCCTTCGACCAGCAGCCACGGCTGCACGTCCTCGGCCGCCCACCAGCCGCGGACCCGCTCGGCGTCGAAGGGATGCTCGGCCAACGAGCACCACCGTGCGGCCTCCTCCGCCGACCGGCTCCACCCCGCGACCACCGCCGCGGCGTGGTCCCGGGGTGGCACCAGCCGGACGGCCTCACTCACCCGGCTCCTCGCCGTGGGTGAGGACGAAGTCGAGCACCTCCGTCAGGGAGGCGGTGGCCAGCGCGACGCACGTGTCCGCGGCCCCGTAGTAGAGCCGCAGCTCGTCCGAGCCGGGCACCTGGACCAGCCCGCACGGGAAGACCACCCCGGGCACGTCGCCGACCCGCTCGTAGGACTCCTCCGGCCCCAGCACCCACTCGGCGCACCGGCGGATCACCCGGGTCGGCTCGTCCAGGTCGAGCAGCGCCAGGCCGGCCCGGTAGAGCGCACCGGCCACGGTCACGCGTACGCCGTGGTAGATCAGCAGCCAGCCCTCGGCCGTCTCGATCGGGGGCGGGCCGATGCCGATTCGGGCGCCGTCCCACCAGCCGCCGGGCCGCGCCCCCATCACCGGCTCGGGCGGCGACCAGGTCGCCAGGTCGGGCGACCGGGAGAGCCAGATGTCCGCCCGCCCCGTGGAGGCGACGGCGGGCCGGTGCAGCAGGACGAACTGGCCCCCCACCCGGCGGGGTAGCAGGCCGCCGTTCTTGTCCTCGGGCGGCCGGACGACGCCGAGTCGCTCCACGCTGCGGAAGTCGGTGGTGGTGGCCAGGGACAGGCCGGGGCCGCCGGGGCCGAACGAGGTGTAGGCGATCACCCAGCGCTCGAGCTCGGGCACCCAGGTCAGGCGGGAGTCCTCGACCCCCCACGATTCGTGGGTCACCCCCGGCTCTGGCTCCAGCAGCGGCTGCTGCTCGACCACCCAGTTCGACACGCCGTCGGCGGAGCGGGCCACGGTCAGATGGCTGAACCCGCGCCGGTCCTCGACCCGGCACAGCAGGACCGTCCCGCCGTCCACCTCGGCCGCCCCGGCGTTCATCACCGCGTTGGCCACGTAGGGCCAGCGGTTGGGGCTCAGGATCGGGTTGCCGCGGTAACGCTGGAACAGCGACCCGCTGATGTCACCGGAGGAGCGATTCATACACCGCAAGGTAGTCGGCGACCATCCGGTCCGCGCTGAACCGACGCTCGGCGATACGGCGTACGTCGTTCCGGTCCAGGTCGACGGCCCGCTGCACCGCGCCGACCGCTGTCTCGACGTCCGACACCAGGAAGCCGGTCACGCCCTCGTCGATCACCTCGGGCATGGATCCGCGGCGGTAGGCGACCACCGGCGTGCCCGCCGCCATCGCCTCGACCACCGACAGCCCGAACGGCTCGGCGAAGGCGATCGGGTGCAGCAGGGCGGCCGCGGACGCCAGCAGGGCCGACCGTCGCTCCGGGCCGACCGACCCGAGGTAGCAGACCCGGTCGTCGTCGACCAGCGGCGCCACCTGCGTGTCGAAGTAGTCCGTGTCCTGCACCGGCCCGGCGATCAGCAGCCGCCGCCCGCACCGCCGCGCGATCTCGATCGCCTCCGCGGTGCCCTTGTCCGGGTGGACCCGGCCGAGGATGACCAGGTCCTCCCCACCGGCGGCGGAGAACGTGAACCGGCTGAGGTCGATGCCGTGGTGGACGGTCGCACAGTATTCGAGCTCCGGCACCCGGTCGGAATCAGAGATCGAGACGTACGCCGAGGACGCAGCCGCGTACGCCGGGAGGATCTTCGGGTCGGAAAAGCCGTGGATGGTGGTCACCATCCGGGTCCGGCAGTGCGCGGAGAACGCGAGCGGCAGCCAGTCCAGGTGGTTGTGCACCAGGTCGAAGTCCGCCGACCGGGCGAGGGCGTGGCTGACGTGCAACGCCTCCCAGATCCGCCCGTCCCGGCTGTCGTCCCCTCCGTACCCCTGCGGGCAGACCCCGTCCAGCGCGGCCGTCGTCTGGGAGTCGAGGGTGGCGAACAGGGTCACGTCGACGCCCCGCGCGGCCAGCCCGTCGGCCAGCAGGCCGGTGATCAGCTCCCACGGCCCGTAGTGCTCCGGCGGCGTCCGCCACGCGATCGGCCCGAGCAGGGCGACCCTCATCCGGCGCGGCCGACGAACCCCTGCAGACCCGCGCCCTCCAGCGCCAGCAGCGCCTGGAGGAAGGCCAGCGTCGACTCCGCACCCTCGTTGTCGTTCAGCCCGTGCGAGCTGAGGCCGTCGTGGCAGCCGCCGGTGGCAAAGTCGTAGACCGTGACGCGTGAGGTGTTGCGGCCCAGGAACCACTCGAACGCGCGTACGGCCTGCCGTCCGTAGCGGTCGTCCCCGGTCACCGCGCGCGCCTCGACCAGGGCCTCCACCAGGGCCGCGGCGTCGACCGGCTGCTCGTCGCCCTCGTCGGGCGCGTCGACCTCGACCGGCTGCGGCCGGGCGGCCCGCCACCGGTTGCCGACCAGCCGCACCGCGGGCCCGTCCACGCTGCACTGCTCGACGTACCAGTCCAGGGCGGTCAGGCCGCGCCGGACCAGCTCCGGGTCCTCGAGCCGGCGGCCGGCGGCGATCAGGGCCTGCGGCAGCCGGGCGTTGTCGTAGGTCAGCTGGGGCTCGAACCACTCCCACCCGTCGTGCCGGGAAGCGTCGAACCAGTCGGCCAGCCGCCGAGCCAACGTGGCCACGGCGCCGGTCAGCGGGCCGGGCAGGGTGCCGGACTCGGGCCGGGTGAGCCCGAGCAGGGTGAAGGCCACCTCCCGGGGCCCGTCGACGGCCGTGATCGCCGGGGTCATCGCGGCGAGCTGGCGGAGGCAGGCGCGGGCCTCGCCGTGCGGCGGCCGGAACGCGACGACCTCGCCGAGGGCCCAGACCGTACGCCCGACGTGGTCGCCGGTGTGCGGCTCGTCCAACCAGCGGCGGCCGTAGTCCATGAAGTTGCGCATGCCCGGTCCGCCCGGCTCCCAGGCGTGGAACAGGAACGCCAGCGACGTGGCCAGGATGCGCCGGTAGGCCGGGTCGTCGAAGGCCCGCTCCAGGTGCAGCGCGACGATGGCCAGCCGGGCGACGTCGTCCACGCAGTAGCCGGTGGAGCGGGTGGGCACGGTGCCGTTCGCGTGCTGCACGATGCCGACGTCGTCGACGAGCCGGAGCAGGTGGCCGGGCCGGATCTGCGGCGAGCTCGTCATGGCCGTCCGGACCGGGACGGCGGGGGCGCCGATGTCGGTGATCGCCTCGGCCAGCACCTCGAGGGTGACCTTGCCGACGCTGGACCAGGACAGGTCGGCGCCGACCCGGCGGGCCTCGGTCCGGGCGGCGGCCAGCTTCCCGGGGCCCTGGAGCAGGTCCAGCACCGCGACGGACAGCCGGTCGACGTCGCCGAACGGCACCAGCACCCCGGCACCGCTGCTCAGCAGGTTCTCGGCGTACCGGTAGGGGGTGGAGACGACGGGGCACCCGGCGGCGACCGCGAAGGTGAGCGCCCCGGAGACGATCTGGTCGAACCCGCGGTACGGCGTGACGTAGAGGTCCGTACGCGCCAGCAGCACGGCCAGCTCGTCGACGCTCAGGAAGCGGTCGACGAAGGCGACATGGTCGGTCAGGCCGAGGTCCCGGACGAGCCGCTCGAGACCAAGCCGATAGCTCTCACCCTCGTTCTTGACGATCTCCGGATGGGTCTGCCCGGCGATCAGGAACAGCACGCCCGGGCGCGCGGCCACGACCGGCGGCAGAGCGCGGATCATCAGCTCCAGGCCCTTGGACTCGCCGATCAGCCCGAAGGTCGACAGCACCGTGCGGTCGGCCAGCCGGGCCAGGCCCAGGTCGGCCGCCGCGCCGGTCAGCTCGGGCGCGGTGCTCGTCAGGCCCCCGGACCCGGGCCGGGCCCCGGCCATCGCGTTGAGGATGTCCGGGGCGCCGTGCGGCACCACACGGACCCGATCGGCGGCCACCACCCCCTGCGCGACGACCATCTGCCGGGCGGTCTCGGTGAAGACCATGACCAGGGCGGCCCGCCGGCACAGCGCGGTCAGCGTCGCGGCCTGGCGGGGCGAAGGTTCGGTCAGCACGGTGTGCAGCGTGACCACCACCGGGACGCGGAGCTTCTCGGTCAGGGACAGGACGTACTCGCCGGCCTCGCCGCCGAAGATGCCGTACTCGTGCTCGATCAGCACCACGTCGGTGCCGCGTCGCTCGAGCTCGGCGGCCGCCGCCGGGTAGTCGCTCGGCAGATCCTGCCGGATGGTGGCGACGACCTCCGGCGGATGGGTGGCGGGTCCGCCGCGGACGATCGAGACGACATCCACGTCCAGCGATGAGTCCACCTCCAGCAGGGCCTGCCTGAGATCGCCGGAGAAGACGGCGATCCCGCAGGCCCGAGGCCGGTAGGTCGACACGAGAGCAACGCGCACGACTGGTTCCTCCTACCCCGAGCATGGTTGAGCGCGGACGACTTCGGCTCCTCCGACGTCGAGTCCGCGCTGCGGTGTCAACATTAGAGCAGGGCTGTGACGAGATTGTTACATCGAGGGGTCGCAATGTTGCAGTCCGCGTATCAAACCGGCCGGAAACAGCTCGCTAGAGCCAGACCACGGAGAGGAGTCACGCGATGGCGGATGAGGCCACGGTGCAGGGCGTGCTGGACCGGATGTTCGCGTTCGTCGGGGCGGACGTCGAGCGCGCGGACGAGATCTACCACGAGGACGCGGTGCTGGAGTTCCCGCAGAGCGGGGAGCGCTTCGAGGGCCGCGCGACGTTCACCGAGTGGCGGGCCCAGTATCCGGTGGGCGCGGACGACATGCGGTACCGGATCGTCCGGACGTCAGTGCGCGAGGATTTCGCGGCGACCGAGCTGACCGCGAGCTACGACCAGGGCGCGACGTGGGTGTTCGGTGTCCAGCTGCTCGACTTCCGCGGCGACAGGGTGATTCGCGAGCGGATCTACGTCGCCGAGGGCTGGGAGGCGCCGGAGTGGCGGGCGAAGTGGCGCTCCACCACCCCGGCTGATGCCTAGGGTCGGTCGCCTCCGTGTCTCGAGCCCTCGGTGGTGCTGCGGGCTCGCGGGTCAGCGCCGGGAGGCTGGGTCGGTAGCCCCGGCGGATCTCTGAACGGTCCTGGCCGCGCTCAGGCAGTCGGTCGGAGCCCACTCAGGGCAACGGTCACGAGCTGAAGGCGGTGGCGGCGGAGCAGAGCGCTCTCCGCGTATGGGACCTGGCCCTCACCACTCCGGTCGATCTCGGCCGGACCCGCGAGATCCTGCGGACCGTCCCCGACGTGACCGCCGTGGACGGTCTGAGTGCCCTGGCCGCCGCCCTGGATCGGCCCGCGCAGGTCAATCTGCTGCGGATCGCGACCCGCAGCCACGACGAGGGGGGCCGCGCCGCCGTCGCCGCCCGGGCGGAGCGCAGGCTCACCGCGGCCGGGCTCGACGTCCGGTCCGCGGACTCGGTCAGCCGCGCCAACGCCTCCAGCGAAGGTCACGTGGGGCCCCTGGTGACCATCGGGCCCGATGCCGGTCGCCTCGGAGCTGGCCTGGTCGGTCCAGGCGGGGTTGGCGGCGGCGGACTTCGATGTGTCGCTGTCCTACTCGCTCACCGTCGACCACGGGGTGGTGCAGGGCTACGAGATGATCACCGGCGGCACCTCGTTGCCCATGGTGCCCATCGTGGTCAACACCGCGGCGCCGCCGCTGCCCTCGCTCGATCGGTGCCAGGCCCTGGGCCGCGCCCTCGGCGAGGCCATCCGGGGTTCCGGCTTCGGGGGCCAGGTGCTGGTCGCGGCCAGCGGCGGGCTCTCGCACTTGCTGCCCTCCAACGACCCGCGCGACCCCTCGGTCGACGCCACGAAGAAGGCGTCGCTCATCCACGGTCGCCAGGACGCGCACGCCTTCGCCGCCGTCCGGGAGCCCCGGGTGCGGGCCATGGGCGGCGACCCCAGCGCTCGGGTCAACCCGGACTGGGACGGCTGGTTCCTCGAACAGCTGGTCGCCGGTGACGCCCGGTCGATCGCCGAGCTCGGTCATCACGGCCTGCAGCAGGAAGCCGGCTCAGGGGGCCACGAGATCCGCTGCTGGCTGGTCGGACACGCGGCCGTCGGGCGGCCACTGGTCTGGACATCGTACGAAGCCGTGCCGGAGTGGATCACCGGGATGGGCATCGGTACGACCTTCCCGGTCAGCGGACCTGCGCTGACCGGCCTGCCCGGTCGGTCCAGCTAGGGAGCCGCGTCCGGGCGGCGGGCGTCGAACAGTCTTCCGAAGCCCTGGACGTGACCGGTCCACCCGGTCGCGGCGAGGATCGACCAGAGCAACACCTGGTTCGCCCCGAGGACGAGCTGCCCGGTCCGGCGTTCGAGCTTCTCGATCGTGCGCGCCGTACGGAAGCCGTTGCCGGCCAGGAAGACCGCCCCGGTCGAGTGGTCGACGTGACCACTGACCCAGTCGACCACCTGGTCGGGTGACACCCGCTCCGGGTCCTCGGGGAGCGCCGTGGCGGTCGAGGTGACGGTGTCGATCCCCTGGTGGCGGAAGTACGCGCCGGCCAGGTCGGTGAAGGACTCGTCGAACCACGGCGGGTGGATCACGGCGACCCGGCGCACGTCGAAGGTCCTCAACGCCTGCGTGGCGGCGAGCCCGCTGCTCACGACCGGCACGCCGGCCATCGTGCGGAGGCGTCCGGCCAGGTCGACCTCGGCTGCGCACCCCATGGCGTAAGCGGACGTCGTCGATGCGTAGGCGATCACGTCCACCGCCGCCTGACGGAGCTGGGCGACACACCCGTGCAGGGCCTCGGGGGTGGCCAGCGTGCGGAGGTCTGCGGCCGTCGAGGACTGCCCCGGCTGGATCCCCGGGGTGTCGCTCTCTCGCGACACGCGCGCGACCACCACATCCAGGCCTGCGGAGGGCACCATCTCGGGCAGCTCGACCTCGGGTCCCGGTGCGGCATGCGGCGTCAGCACCCCGACCCTGAGCGGGCGTCCGGTCACCGCCGCACCGGGAAGACGAGGTGGGTGACCTGTTCCCCCTGGATGCAGACGGTCGGGTTGCCGAGCAGCACATCCTGTGCGGCGAGCTCGCCGAAGAAGGGCCGGTTGCCCTCGCCCATCACCACCGGCACCAGATCTATGGCCACCTCGTCGAGCAGCCCCAGGTCCAGGCACTGCCGCGCGATGGTCCCTCCGGCGACGGCGACCACCCGATCTCCCGCGAGCTCCTGGGCCCGGGCGATCGCCTCCTCGACCCCGTCGGTCACGAAGGTGAAGGGGGCGTCGGGGTGGGCCTCGACCCAGTCGGCCGGGACCCGGTGCGTCACCACCACGACAGGGACGTCCAGGGTGTGCCGGCCCTGCCAGCCGTCGGCCACCTCGAACAGCGTCCGGCCGCAGACCAGCGCGCCGAGCGAGGATGTCCACCGCCGCCAGTGCTCCGCACTCGGCGGGGTGAGGTGGACGGTGAAGTCTCCAGCGGGGGTCGGGAGCGCCACCTCACCGTTCTGCAACCAGTCGAACAACCGGCCGATGGTGTTGTCCTGCTTCGCGACGTACCCATCGAGGGACATGATGGCCTGCGCCTGCACTGTGCCCATCGCTCCTCCTTCTCAGTGGTGCTGCGGTCGGTAGACGTACAGGACGATGCCGCTGGGGAACGGCGTGGCGTCGACCAGGTCCAGGTGCCGTGATTGCGGGAGCCCGTCGAACAAGGGCTGTCCGCGGCCCAGGACCAGCGGCTGGACCAGGAGGCGGTACTCGTCGACCAGGTCGGCGGCGGCGAGCGCACCGGCCAGCCGGCCGCCACCCCAGACGATGACGTCCGGGCCGGGCTCGGCCTTGATGGCAGCGATCTCGGCGGCGAGGTCGCCCCGCGCGACCCTGGTCTCGGACCAGCTGGCCTCGGCGTCGGTGAGCGTCTTCGAGAAGACCACCTTGGGAATGCCGTTCATGGGCGCGGCGTACGGGTCCTCGGACTGCGGCCAGTACGACGCCATCTCCAGGTAGGTGGCGCGACCCATGAGATGGGCGCCGGCCTCGCTGACCCGGTCGAGCTTCCACTGCTTCAGCTCAGCGCCCTCGGGGATCGCCATCCCGGGATGCTCACGATCGCTGCCCACGAACCCGTCGAGCGACATCGACATGAACAGGTTGACGTCTCGCATGATCACCTCTCGTTGCTGGGGTTGCTTGTGCCTGCCGGTCACCTGTCGACAGTGGCAGTCGACCGCGCCACCATCAACGGCCGATCCCTACACAGGTCGCGTAGCGTTGCTTCACGATGGCCGATCTCGAGCTGCGCGAGCTGCGCCTGTTCCTCGTGCTGGGCGAGGAGCTGCACTTCGGCCGCGCCGCTGAACGGCTGGGGCTCACAGCTTCGCGGGCCAGCCAGACCCTGCAGGCCCTGGAGCGCAAGCTCGGCGGTCGACGCCTGTTCGACCGCACGAGTCGCGTCGTGACGCTGACCGGGGCCGGACGCGCCCTTCGCGACGAGCTCGCCCCGGTCGTGGTCGGCCTGGACAACGCGCTCGCCCGGGCCCGCGCGCGGGCCGCCGGCCCGGGATCGATCCGCATCGGCGTCCTGAACGCCGCAACGGGAATCGCCGTCCTGAACAAGGCGGTCAAGCTCTTCGAAGAGGCGAATGAAGGGGCCGTGGCGCGGCTGGTCGGAACCCCGTTGAACGACCGGCTCGGGCCGCTCCGTCGACGCGAGGTCGATCTGACCGTCACGCGACTGCCGCTCGACCAGCCAGACATCGTGATCGGCCCCCTGCTCGCCGAGGGTGATTCCCGGGTGGTGATGGTGGCCGTCGATCACCCCCTCGCCGGTCAACACGACGTCTCGGTCGAGGCTTTCGCGGACCTCCCGATGCGGAAGCCGGCCGACGCGCCGGAGCTGGCGGAGGCCAGCTGTCCGAGCCACACCCCGAGCGGCCGCCCGATCGTGCCCGCCGACGTGGAGGTCAACGACGTCTCCGAGCTGCTCCTGCTCATCGTCCAGGAGCGTCTGGTCCACTCGACCGTGGCCCCGTTCGCGGAGCACTTTCGACACCCGGGCATCGCGATCGTGCCGGTGCGGGACCTACCACCCTCATCGACGGCGCTGGCCTGGCTCCGGGGGCACGAGCACCCGACCCGCGACGCCTTCGTGGCCACCGTCGAACACGTCGTCGCAACAGGTCCACCGCCGGTCAAGCGCACCTGAATGAGGAACGTGAGTGCCGGCCCGGTCGTCGTGCGACCGCTCCACCCCAGTGACCGGCTGGCTGACTTCGTCTCGGGGCTGGAGTGGCTGTTCGAGCCTCCGGGTGGTCGACCTCCGGATTGGGATCGAGGACGAGCTGAGCAGCGTGCCGCGTCCGTCATGGCCTCCGACGACTCAGACCTGTTCGGCGCCTGGTCGCAACAAGGCCAGCTGGTCGGCGTGGCCAGCATCTACCTGGACATCACGTCGGTGCGGTTCGGTCGCCGAGCTTCCATCGAGGACCTGGCTGTCCACGAGGACTGGCGATCGTCCGGGGTCGGCGCCCGACTGCTGTCGTCGCTCCGAGCTTGGGCTGCGGATCGAGGAGCTGACTACCTCTTCTTGGAGTCGGGCCTGGGAAGGACGGAGGCGCACCGCTTCTATCTCCGGCAGGGGGCGGTCCACGCGGCCTCGGCCTTCCGGTGGACGCTGGGGGCGGAGTGAGCCCACCTGGGTCCGAGACATCGCGGGGCGCGCACGGAGAGCGGAGACCTCCCGGTACGGAGGGACTACCAGGCGTAGTCCTCCGGGGCGGTTCGGTGGCCCGGGAACAGCTCGTCCAGCCGGTCCAGCGTCGCCTGGTCCAGGGCGAGGTCGGCGGCCTTGAGCGCACCGTCGAGCTGGTCGGCCACTCGCGGCCCGATGATCGGCGCCGTGACGGCCGGCTGGTGCAGCAGCCAGGCGAGCCCGAGCTCGGCCGGGGCGACGCCGAGGTCGACGGCCAGGTTCTCGTAGCCCTCGATCGCGTCGTGGTGCTCCGCGAGCGCCGCCTTGGCGCGGTCGTCCAGCCGGCGTACGCCCTCCTCCCCCTTGGTCAGCACCCCGCCGAGCAGGCCGGCCTGCAGCGGTGACCACGGGATGATGCCCACGCCGTAGTGCTGGGCGGCTGGGATCACCTCGAGCTCGATGTCGCGGGTGAGCAGGTTGTAGATCGACTGCTCGCTGACCAGGCCCGTGAAGTGCCGGGCCGCAGCAGCCGCCTGGGCCTGCGCGATGTGCCAGCCCGCGAAGTTGCTGCTGCCGACGTAGAGGATCTTGCCCTGGGCGACGGCGACCTCCATCGCCTGCCAGATCTCCTCCCACGGGGTGTCCCGGTCGACATGGTGCATCTGGTAGAGGTCGATGTAGTCGGTCTGCAGCCGCTGGAGGCTGGCGTCCAGGGCGCGGCGGATGTTGAGCGCGGAGAGCCGGCCGTTGTTGGGCCACGAGTCCTGTCCGGCCAGCGGCATGTCGCCGTAGAGCTTGGTCGCGATCACCGTGCGCTCACGCCGGCCGCCGCCGGAGGCGAACCAGGTTCCGACGATCTCCTCGGTCCGGCCCTTGTGCGTGCCGAAGCCGTAGACGTTGGCGGTGTCGAAGAAGTTGATCCCCGCGTCGAGCGCGGAGTCCATGATCGCGTGGCCGGCCGCCTCGTCGGCGTGCCAGCCGAAGTTCATCGTGCCCAGGCAGAGCCGGGAGACCGACAGACCGGTGCGGCCGAGTTGTGTGTAGTCCATCGCCGCAGTCTGGTCCCCGGCGGCAAACGGCCCGCCGGTAGGGTGGCGAGGTGGTCGGTGCCGGGCGGAAGCACGAGTCCGGCGACCGTGCTCCAGCCCCCCGCGGTGAGCGGGCTGCCGCTCGGCTCGGCGCCGTCACCGGCATGAAGGTGGCCGCCATCGGCGCCCTGGCCTATCTGCTGATCGTGATCGCGGGGTACGTGGTGAGGGAATTCAGCAGCGATCCCAACCTCGTGCTCGGCTCGCTCCTCACCCTCGCCTTCGGCGTCGTCCTGGGCGTCCTCCCCGCCATGGTCGCCGGGCTGGTGACCGGCGGTCTGCTCGGGTTGGTCCTGGGCGCGGTCACCCGGCCCGGAGTGATTCTCGGGGCGTTGACCGGGATCGTCCTGGCCGGCGTCGTGGTCGGCGGCGTCGACCTCGTCGTTCTCCGGATCACCGGGGGCCTCGGGCCGTCGCTGTCCACCCGGCTCGTCGGACTGCCGTCCCTGCTGTTCGTGATCGGCTTCGGCTGCGTGGGGGCCTGGCTCCAGCGTGCGCCGGTCCTCCCCGCTGCGGATGTGCGGGACAGTCCCGAGATAGATCCGGGCGGACCGATCAGTTTCCGGCTCGCGCCGGGTCCGCACCGACATGACTGATTCGCATGCCGGCTCCGGCAAGGTCGTGGTGAACAGGGCGGTGTCTCTGGACGGGTTCATTGCCGGCCCCGACCACGCGATGGACTGGATCCAGGAGTACGTGACGTATGACATGTTCCCTGGGATCATGGAGGCTACCGGCGCCATGCTCGTCGGCCGGGGCACCCACGAGGTCGCCAAGCGGATGTCGGCCGAGGACACCGACTACGACGGTGGACCCGTGTTCGTGCTGACGCACCGGCCGCCGGAGAAGCCAGAGCCAGGGGTCACCTTCCTCAGCTGCGACCTCGCGGCGGCCGTCGCCACGGCGCGCGCCGCCGCGGGCGAGAAGAACCTGGAGGTCCTCGGTGCCGACCTGGCCAGTCAGTGCCTGAAGCGAGGACTCGTCGACGAGGTCCTGGTCTATGTCCTGCCGGTGCTGCTCGGCGACGGGGTGCGCTTCTCGACCTCGGGCCTCGGCAGGATCGACCTGGAGCCGTTCGACAACACGCAGTCAGGTCCGGTGACGATGCTCCGCTTCCGCGTGCGGAAGTAGCCGAGAGGTGCGGCGGCCCCTGCCGTCGATCACCGCGTGGCGACCTGGTCGCAGGTGTGGGTGATGTCGGGGGCTTCGATGGCTCGCGTCTGCACGAGTCGGATCCCTCGTCCCGCCATCAGGAGTTCGCGGCGGTCGCCGGTCTGGTCAGATCGAGGATGGCCATCTCGTCAGCGTCCAGCCTGGTGGTGACCCCTTTCCAGGCCTGTTCGAGCTGGTCGACCGTGCTCACTCCGACGATCGGGGTCAGGGCGGGCCGGTCAGACCGGAGCCAGGCCAGCACCACCTGGCCGGGGCGCAGGCCACGCCGGCCGGCCACCTCCTCCAGCGCACCGCGGCGGCGGTCGTTGCCGAGATGCTGGTACTCCCACGACAGTGGCCGGTCGGCCCGGTCGTAGCCGCCCAGCAGCGTGGCCGTGTAGACCCACCCCGTAACGCCGGGGTGTCGGCGGAGGAAGTCGAGCCCGTCCGGACCGAGCATGCCGAGCGGGAGAGGCTGCCCCTCGACCGGGTGACCAGACAGGGGCTGGAAGTAGGAGTAGCGCTGCTGGTAGCCCGTCACCGTAGGCAGGTCCGCCTGCTCGGCCGCGGCCCTGATCCGCTCGAGCAGCCAGCTGGGGTGGTTCGACACGCCGTAGCGGCCCACGAGGCCGGCGTTGACCAGGCCGCCGAAGGTGGCGACCAGCTCGGCCACGGGGGTGGTCGGATCTTCGACGTGGGCCCAGTACAGGTCGACAGCTTCGACGCCGAGCCGCTCCAGGCTGCCGCGCAGGGAGGCCCGGACGGCCGCCGCGCCGAGTCCCTCCAGGTGGTCGGGGAACCCGCCGACTCGGGTGGGCTGAGCACCGACCTTGGTGCTGAGCCGGACGGGTGCACCTGGATTGGACCGCAACCATCGTCCGAGAAGGGCCTCGCTCTGACCGCCGAAGCCGGTGTCGGAGGCCCAGAAGCTGTAGTTGTTCGAGGTGTCGATCCATTCCCCGCCCAACTCGACGTACCGGTCGAGGATGGCGAACCCGGCTGCCTCGTCGAGCCGGGTACCGAAGTACATGGTGCCGAGGGCGATATCAGGCGACGTCATGCGACCGACCCTAGGAACAATCGGTCTGCTTCCCAGACCAATCCGAGTCAGGGAACTCAGACCAGTCAGCTGAGCCGCCTCTCGGACCGGCTGGTAACCCATGGCCCTCATCTTCTCGGGATGCGCGGGCAGCCTTCCGACGTGACGGCTCGGTCGGCCAGCCTGGGGATCGCTGGTTCAGGCCAGCAGCCGGATCAGGATCGGGACGAGGTAGGAGAGCGAGAGCGCCTCGTAGATCGCGCCTATGACGAGGAGCCCCAGGGCCGGCAGGCTCACCCAGCCGGCTAACTGCAGGCCGCGGGCGTATCCCTGCCGGCGGTGCTTCGCACCTGCGGTTCGTGGCCAGAGCCACGACCGTCCGATCAGGTAGGCGCCGAGCACCAGCAGCACGTAGGCCTGGAACTCGACCAGGATCGTCAGTGAGTGCGGGATGAAGGCGATCCAGCCGGTCCGATCGGTGGGCGTGAGGGTGACCCCGAGGATGAACGCCCGGTAGGCGAAGATCGCCATGCCGGCGAACGGCACGATCATCGACGGCAGCAGGATCTGTGCCGCGCCGACGGTCAACGTGTTGACTCCGAAGATGGTCAGGGCGAACAGCCAGGGAGTCTCGAGCAGGGAGACCACGAGGCCGGTCGTCCCGCCATCGTCCAGCATGCGCACCCGCTCGGCGTGCAGCGCCGGAAAAACCAGCGCCAGCGTGAAGCCCGCGACCACGAGGCCGTAGACGACCGCATTCAGGACTAGGTACGCGCGCAGGTTGGCCCTGATGATGCGGAAAGGCGTGGTGAACCGGCGGCGCGGCTCTGGTGGCGCCGACGGCCCCCTGCGCGGCTCGCGCCTGGCAGGATAC
>CAXTVE010000008.1:17433-20389 GCA_964247485.1 uncultured Propionibacteriaceae bacterium | reverse complement strand
GCCACTCCGCGGCCTCGGCCGGCGTGGCCGGAGCCTCCGCGGGCGGGATGGTGGGCTCGTCGACTGCACTGCCGGTGGTGGGCTCGGTCATGGTTCTCCTCGTTCGGTGACGGACCGGAGCGACCCGGATGAGTGACTAGGCGCGATGGGGCGGGGTAGACCACTGGTGGCGCGGCGCGATGACTGCCCGTCGAAGGCGTACCCTGTCCGCGGCAGTTTACAACGTAAACATGCGGCGGCGCCAGGGCCCCCTGACTTCGGAGAGGCGCAATGCGAGCCATGGTCTACCGCGGGCCCTACAAGGTCCGGGTCGAGGAGAAGGACGTCCCGTCGATCGAGCACCCGAACGACGCGATCGTCCGGGTGACCCTGGCGGCGATCTGCGGGTCCGACCTGCACCTCTACCACGGGCTGATGCCGGACACCCGGGTCGGCATGACCTTCGGCCACGAGTTCATCGGGGTCGTGCACGAGGTCGGATCCTCGGTGCAGAACGTCAGACCCGGGGACCGGGTGATGGTGCCGTTCAACGTCTACTGCGGGTCCTGCTTCTTCTGCGCCCGCGGCCTCTACTCCAACTGCCACAACGTCAACCCGAACGCCACCGCGGTCGGCGGCATCTACGGCTACTCCCACACCTGCGGCGGCTACGACGGCGGCCAGGCCGAGTACGTCCGGGTGCCGTTCGCCGACGTCGGGCCGAGCCTGATCCCCGACTGGATGGACGACGAGGACGCGGTGCTGCTGACCGACGCGCTGGCCACCGGCTACTTCGGGGCCCAGCTGGCCGACATCGTCGAGGGCGATGTGGTGATCGTCCTGGGGGCCGGACCGGTGGGCCTGTACGCGGCCAAGTCGGCCTGGCTGATGGGCGCCGGGCGGGTGATCGTGATCGACCACGTCGAGTACCGGCTGGAGAAGGCCCGGACCTTCGCCCACGCCGAGACCTACAACTTCAGCGAGTACGACGACATCGTGGTGGAGATGAAGAAGATGACCGGCTACCTGGGCGCGGACGCGGTGATCGACGCGGTCGGGGCGGAGGCCGACGGCAACTTCATCCAGCACGTCACCGCGGCCAAGCTGAAGCTGCAGGGCGGCTCACCCATCGCGCTGAACTGGGCCATCGACGGGGTCCGCAAGGGCGGCACCGTCTCGGTCATCGGCGCGTACGGGCCCTTCTTCTCCGCCGTCAAGTTCGGCGACGCGATGAACAAGGGCCTGACCCTGCGGATGAACCAGACGCCGGTGAAGCGGCAGTGGCCGCGGCTGTTCGAGCACATCCGGAACGGCCACCTCAAGCCGAGCAACCTGGTGACCCACCGCATCCCGCTGGAGCACATCGCCGAGGGCTACCACATGTTCTCGGCCAAGCTGGACGGCTGCATCAAGCCCCTGATCGTCCCGAACGCCGGCTGAGCAGGAGAGCAACCATGCCGTACACCGCCGACAAGCCGCCGCTGCCCGAGACGCCGGACCAGCTGCGGGCCCGGATTCCCGGCTGGGGCGTCGACCTCGACCCGCTCGACCGGCCCAGCTTCCCGCGGGAGCGGAGCGAGCCGACCGGCGCGCACTGGGACTTCCCCGACCGCCAGCCCGAGCTCGTGCCCCGCGAGCGCTCGATCGAGCACTCCATGCTGCCTCCCGTCTTCGGCACCTCGGTCCCGCTCGCCGGGCTGTCCGGTGCGATCCGCCGGATCGCGTACGCCCGCTACAGCGAGGGCCGGGCGGCCCACTGGCTGCTGCTGCTGGCCGCCGACCGGGTGAACGCCGGCGAGGCGCACCTCAGGTCGTTCCTGACCGTGCGCCCGGACAACCCGATCACCCAGACGGGCGTGCTCAGTGAGCTCAGGCACCACCCGATCGCCTCGCGGGTGGGGCAGAAGCGCGCCGACGTGGTGCACCAGGCACTCGACCCGCTGATCGTGGCCGGTCCGTGGGTCCTGGCCGGGGGCCTGGCGTACGCGGCGGCACGGCGCCTGCTCGGGTCGCGCCGCCCGGCTAGCCGCGGCCGTCGGCGAGGGTGACGAAGGCGAAGCCGGCCTGACGGTAGTCCTCGATGATCCCCGGCAGGGCGGCGACGGTCGCCCGCCGGTCGCCGCCGCCGTCGTGCAGCAGGACGATCGGGTTCTGCTCGGTGAGCCCCTGACGCGCGCGGGCCCGGATCGTGGCCGCCGCCCTGGCGCCGTGGGTGGCCCAGTCGCGCGTGTCGATCGACCACAGGACGAGCGACAGGCCCGCCGCCCGGGTCTTGTCCTTGGCGCCCCGCACGACCCCCTGCGGCGGCCGGAACGAGCACGGTGGGTGGCCGGCGACGGCGGTGATCTTCTTGCTGGTCCGGCGAATCTCGCGCCCGATCAGGTCGGGGTCCCACCGCTGCCCGCGTCCCGCCGATGGGTGGGACCAGCTGTGGTTCTCCACCGCGTGGCCGGCGGCGACCATCTCGCGGACCCGGTCCGGCTTGGCGGCGACCTGCTGCCCGACGACGAAGAAGGTCGCGCGTACGTCGTGCTCGGCCAGCACGGCGAGGACGTCGTCGGTCCACTCGCCCGGCCCGTCGTCGAAGGTCAGCGCGACCGTTCGCTCACCCGCTGGGGGGGGGGCGGGGTGCACCACCCGGGTGGCCGCCGGTGGGCAGGAGGGCTGCACCGCGGCCGCCGGCGCGGGCGTCGGTGGGGCATCCGCCGGGCGGTCCGGAACGGCGCGGACGACCGCGTGCCCGACGGCGACGAGCAGCAGGGAGACGATCGCGAGCAGCACGAGGACCCGGTCCCAGTGCACCCGGACGCCACTGCCCATCCCGAACCCCCGAACAGCCCCCGGGCGGGTCGGGTCGCCCGAGATGACCAGCCTCCAGAATGGCCGACCGAGGGCTGCGGGCGGCGCTCATCCGGGGCGTGTCGCCGCAGCGGCCGGCGTCAGGTCCGCAGCTGGGGCCGGCCGAGGTGCCCGACCG
>CAXTVE010000008.1:16573-17423 GCA_964247485.1 uncultured Propionibacteriaceae bacterium | reverse complement strand
CACCACCTTGGTTGTCGT
Source organism: uncultured Propionibacteriaceae bacterium (assembly GCA_964247485.1). Classification (GTDB taxonomy): domain Bacteria; phylum Actinomycetota; class Actinomycetes; order Propionibacteriales; family Propionibacteriaceae; genus Microlunatus. Next base: position 17,405 of record CAXTVE010000008.1, on the reverse strand, counting down.
CATCTCGTCGAGCAACTCCGGGCCGTAGCCGAAGCCGGTGCCGCTGTCCCCGCGCGGTTCGGCGGCGCCGCCGGGGGCTCCACCGAACACCGCGTTGACCTTGACCGTGCCGACGGGCAGCCGGGCGATGGCCTCGGTGACGTGCTCCAGGTCGCCGCTGAGCACGGTGGCCGCCAGCCCGTACCGGTCGGCGGCGGCGAGCTCGAGCGCCGTGGCGAAGTCGTCGACCACGTGGACGGGGGCGACCGGGCCGAAGGTCTCCTCCCGCATCAGGTCCGAGTCGAGCGGGGCGCCGACGACCACGGTCGCCGGATAGTGCGCACCCGGCCCAGCGGGCAGCCGGCCGCCCACCCGCAGCTCGGCACCGGTCGCCACGGCCTGGCTGACCTGGCGGTGCACCTCGTCCCGGAGCCGGGTGTCGACCAGGGGTGCGACGGCCCCGGAATCGTTGCGCGTCCGGGCCTCGCCGACCAGGGCGGTGAGGAACGGCTCGGCGACCGCGCGGTGGACGAAGATCCGCTCCACCGAGGTGCAGATCTGCCCGCTGTTCGCGTACGCGCCGAGCGCGGCCTGCCCGGCCGCCCATCCGGGATCCACGCCGGCGTCCACGATCAGGGCGTCGTTGCCGCCGTTCTCGCAGATGACGTGGGCGCCCGTGATCGCCGTGGCCGCCCGGATCGCCCGACCGGTCGCGGTGGCGCCGACGTGGGCGACCAGGTCGACCTGGGCTGAGCCGGCCAGGACCGCCCCCACCCGTCCGTCGCCGGTGAGCGTGCCGAGCACGCCGTCGGGCAGGACCTCGGCCAGCACCTCGCCGAGGCGGGCGCCGAGG
>CAXTVE010000008.1:11391-16563 GCA_964247485.1 uncultured Propionibacteriaceae bacterium | reverse complement strand
TGCCGGTGACCACCGCGGCGGCGATCAGGCCCACCGCCACGGCGACGGGGTCGTTCCACGGCGTCAGGCAGACGACGACCCCGCGCGGTTCCGGCCGGGTGTAGTCGATCGCGGTGGTCGCTCCGCGCAGGCTGTGCGTCCGGTGCAGGGGGCCGAGCTCGGCGTACTGCCGCAGGGTGCCGATGGCCGCCTCGATGCCGCCGCGCGCGTCGCCGTCGGGCTTGCCGGTCTCGCGCGTGTTGAGCGCGGCCAGCTCCTCGGTGTGCAGCTGGAGGGCGTCGGCCATCGCGTGCAGCGCGGCGCCGCGCTCCGCGGGCGCGACGGACGCCCAGCGGCGGGCAGCCTCCCGGGCCACGTCGAGGGCGGCGTGGATGTCGGCGTCGGTGGCCGTGGGCAGCGAGCCGACCAGGTCGCCGGTGCGCGGGTCGTGGATCGTGATCCGGTCCGCGGTCGTCGGTGCCTGGACCGGTGGGTGGGGCGCCGAGGTGGTCATCGTCTCCGTTCGGGCCGGCGGCCGGGTGCAGTGGGCCCGAGGATAGATATCCAACCCGTCAGCGCCCCAAGCAAGCGGTGCTCCGGTCCCTATCCTGGCGCGATGGAGCTCGACTTCCACGGTGCGATGATCCACTGGCGCGGACCGGCGCCGTTCTACTTCGTTCCGGTGCCTGAGGCGGAGTGCGCGCACCTCCAGGCGGCATCGGCCCTGGTCAGCTACGGCTGGGGGGTGATCCCGGTGACCGCCCGGATCGGGGCGACCACCTGGACCACGTCACTGTTCCCGAAGGACGGCGGCTACCTCGTGCCGGTCAAGGCCGACGTCCGCCGGGCCGAGGGCCTCGACGAGGGAGCCGAGACCCGCGTACGCCTGACCATCGGGATCTGAGGCGTGGCAGCGGTCGAGCGGGCGCTCGGCGGCTATCGCTGGGTGTCGGTCTCCGCCGTCGCCCGGTCCTGGCGGGCGCGGGCGATGATCGCCTCGACGACCCGGGACTTGGCGTCGGCGTAGTCCTGCACGAAGGGCCAGTGCTGCGCCGCCAGCTTGCGCTTGGCCTCCTCGTAGCGACGCAGCTCCTCGGGTCGCGTACGCAGCCGGTCGCGGAACAGGAGCATCCGCTCGATCTCGGGGCTGCCGGCGGCGAAGACGTGGATCTGCACCGTGCCGTCCGCCGACTTGAGCAGCCGGTGCTCGTGCCACCCGGGCTCGCGGACGTGCAGCAGGTACCCCGCCGCGTCGAGCGCCGGTACGTATCCGGCCTCGTCGGACGGGTCGGCCACGGCGAGCACGATGTCGATGATCGGCTTGGCCGCCAGGCCGGGCACCGAGGTCGACCCGGCATGCTCGACCTGCCGCGCCCGGTCCCCGAGCGCGCTGCGGATGAGCCGCTCCTGGTCGCGATAGCGGTCCGGCCAGGCCGGGTCGGGCTCGGACAGCCGAACCGGGCCGTCCAGGCGTACGCGGGTCTGCAGGAACTCGGTCTCGGCGTTCTCGCTCACGTGGAGCAGTCTGCGACCGGCGGGCCACCGCGACGCGCCGGACGCGTACGCGTCGTCACCGGTCGGCCTCCGCGAAGTCGGCGTACGCGGTGACCATGTCGTCCAGGAAGCGGCCGACCACCGCCCGGTCGGCCCCGTCGTAGCCCTGGAGGATCTCGTCGACGGCGGTCATCAGCGGGGCGAGCTCACTGCGCACCTCGGCCAGCGCGGTCGGTGTCGGCACCAGGTTGACCCGGCGCCGGTCGGTCGTGTCGCGGCGGCGGTCGACGTGACCCGCGCGCTCCAGGCGGTCGACCAGCTCGGTGACCGCGGGCGGGGTCAGACCGAGCCGGGCGCTGAGGTCCGAGGGTCCCAGCGGTCCGGCGGCGAAGGTGAGGTGCCCCATGGCGGACAGGTCGGAGGCCCGCATTCCCATCCGGCGGCCCATCGCCAGCTCGGCCTCGGCCATCGCCGTCTGCAGGGCGCGGAGCCGGTGGGTCTCCGGCTCGCCGCGCCAGTTCTCGTTCGCCACCTCGTCAGTCTAGGCAACGAAGTTCGGCTGCCTCATCATTCGGTACCTGAAGTAGACTGGCCGGTGTGACGATCCTAGTGACGGGCGGGAACCGCGGGATCGGCCGGGCGCTGGTCAAGGCGGTCGCCGGTCGCGGCGAACGGGTGATCTTCACGGTTCGGGACGAGGGCCGGGGACTGGCCGCGCTGGACGAGGTGCGGGGAGCCCTGCCCGACGCCGAGATCGAGTTCCGGCACTGTGACCTGGCGTCTCCCGCGTCCATCCGGACCTGTGCGGCGGCGATCAACGCCGAGGTCGGGGAGCTGGCCGCGGTCGTCCACAACGCGGGCGTGCTGCGGTCACCGGAGCGGCGGACCCTGACACCCGAGGGAGTCGAGGTCACCTTGGCCACCAACGCTCTCGGACCGTTGCTGCTCACCCTCGAGCTCGAGCCGTCGCTGGCCGCCGGCCCCAGCTGCCGGGTGCTGGCCCTGACCTCCCGGCTGCATCAGCCGGGGTCCCGGGGGGAACCGGTCGACTTCGACTTCGCGGACCCGACGCTGGAGCGCGGCTACAGTGCCGACCGTGCGTACAAGAACTCGAAGCTGGCCCTCATCTGGGTCGCGCGCGAGCTGGATCGACGGCTGCCCCCGTCGGTGACGGTCAACGCCATCTGCCCGGGCTTCGTACCGACCACGGCGGCCGCGTACACGACCGGGTTGACCCGGCTGCTGATGCGGCACGTGCTGCCGCGGCTGCCCTTCTCGGTCAGCGTCACCCAGGCCGCGGGGGACGTGCTCTGGGCGCTCGACGCCCCGGAGCTCAGCGGCGTCGGCGGCCGCTACCTGCTCGACCGGACCATCGGCGAGCCGAGCACCGACGCCCGAGACGATGCCGCGGCCGCTCGTTTCTGGACCTGGGTCACGGAGGTCCTCGACCTCGACCCCCGCTAGTCGTCGTACGGAGCGGGAGCACGTCAGGGAAGGGGACTCGTGGAGCGCGCCGAGCTGGTACGGCTGACCGAGGGCCTCCTGCGGTCGGCTGGGCTGGAGTCCTTCGTGGTGTCGGCAGCCGGTCGCGCGCCCGAACCTGATCCGGGCGGCCACCAGTTCTGGATCCGGACACCCGGCGGCAGTCGGGTCGGCGTGTACGTCCCCGCCGACGATGACGAGAGCGCTCAGCTGGTCAGGCTGGCCGACCTCGTGCAGGACGTCATCGTCGAGGAGCTGCCCGCGCGAGGCCGGCCGGCGGTCTGGCCGGAGTGCCCCGACCACCCCGACTCCCACCCGCTCCAGCCGGCGGAGACCGATGGCCCGGCGATGTGGAGCTGCCCGCGGACGGGCCGGCGAGTCCGGGCGATCGCGCCGCCCTGACGGGCCGCCTCAGAGGTTGCCGCGACGCTCCTGCTCGCGCTCGATCGCCTCGAAGAGGGCCTTGAAGTTGCCCTTGCCGAAGCCCAGGGAGCCGTGCCGCTCGATCAGCTCGAAGAACACCGTCGGGCGGTCACCGACGGGGCGGGTGAAGATCTGCAGCAGGTAGCCGTCCTCGTCCCGGTCGACCAGGATGCCCCGGGACTGCAGCTCGTCGATGGGGACCCGGACGTTCCCGATGCGGGCCCGCAGCTCGGGGTCGGAGTAGTAGGAGTCCGGGGTGTCCAGGAACTCCACGCCCTCGGCCCGCATCGCGTCGACAGCGCCGAGGATGTCGTTCGTGGCCAGGGCCAGGTGCTGGGCGCCCGGGCCGTCGTAGAACTCCAGGAACTCATCGATCTGGCTCTTGCGCTTGGCCACGGCGGGCTCGTTCAGCGGGAACTTCACCCGGTGGTTGCCGTTGGCGACCACCTTGCTCATCAGCGCCGAGTAGTCGGTGGCGATGTCGTCGCCGATGAACTCGGCCATGTTGGTGAAGCCCATCACCCGGTTGTAGAAGTCGACCCACGCGTCCATCTCGCCCAGCCGCACGTTGCCGACCACGTGGTCCAGGGCCTGGAAGATCCGCTTCGGCGCGCCGGGGCGCCTGGCGTAGGTCGAGGTCCGGGCGACGTACCCGGGCAGGTAGACGCCGTCGTACCGGGACCGGTCGACGAGCGTGTGCACCGTGTCCCCGTACGCGGCGATGGCCGCCAGGCGTACGGTGCCGTGCTCATCGGTCACGTCGTGCGGCTCGGTGACCACGCGGGCCCCCTGGGCCCGGGCCTGCCGGATGCACTGGTCGACGTCGGGCACCTCCAGGCTGATGTCGACCACGCCGTCGCCGTGGGCGCGGTGGTGGTCCAGCAGCGGGCTGTCCGGGCTCACGCCGCCCTTGATCACGAAGCGGCAGGCGCCGGAGCGCAGCACGTACGCCTTGTGGTCACGGACGCCGGTCTCGGGGCCGGCGTAGCCGACCAGCTCCATGCCGAAGGCGGAGGTGAAGAAGTGTGCGGTCTGGGTCGCGTTGCCGACCACCCACACGACGGCGTCCCAGCCGGTGACCGGGAACGGGTCGGTGGTCTCGTCGTAGTCGACCAGGCCGACCAGCTGGCGGAGCTGCGTCTCGTCCAGGCCGGCCAGGAACTCGTCGGAGGTGAGCGCGTGGTGCGTGAGGACGTCGGTCATGGCCTCACAGTGGGGCCGGTTCACAAGTTGTGCAACCGACGCCGTACTCGTTTTACAATCTGTGCAGGAATGATTCTCGTTGGGTGCGTGAAGGGCGGCAAGGTGACCAGTCGGCTGGACGAGCTCGACGGGCGGGTCCTCGACCTGTTCAGCACCGAGCCGCGGGTGGGGGTGCTGGAGGCGAGCCGGCGCCTGCAGGTCGCCCGGGGCACCGTGCAGGCCCGGCTCGACCGGCTGGAGCGCGACGGGGTGGTGACCTCGTGGGCGCCGCGGGTCTCGCCGGAGGCGCTCGGCTATGCGGTGACCGCGTTCATCACCCTGGAGATCCTGCAGCACGCGGGCCGGGCGGAGATCAGCACGCGGCTGGCCCGGATCCCCGAGGTGCTGGAGTGTTGGACGGTGACCGGCAGCGGCGACCTGTGGTGCCGGATCGTCGCCCACTCCAACGCCGACCTGCAGCGGGTGATCGACGCCATCGTCACCGACCCGGCGGTCGTCCGCTCGGTGACCCTGATCGGTCTGGCCGAGCTGCTCCCGTACCGCACCCAGCCGCTGGTCCGTCGCAGCTCCGCCGGGTCAAGGTGATCGCGT
>CAXTVE010000008.1:3175-11381 GCA_964247485.1 uncultured Propionibacteriaceae bacterium | reverse complement strand
CCGCCGCGGCGCGGCCGCCCCCCCCCCCCCCCCCCCCCCCCCCCCCCCCACAACTCGGAGAATCGGGGACATGGTGACGCTGACCGACGCCGATCTCGCCCGGTGGCGGCTGCGCACCCAGCGGCTGGCCCGGCCGCATGCCGCCTCCGCCGCCGACGTGGTGGGGCACCTGCTCGCCGTCCAGGCCGAGAACCCGCAGCAGTCGGCCTGGGCGGTGGCGGCGCGGACCGACACGCCGGACGCAGCGGACCTCGGTGGACTGCTCGACTCCGGCGCCGTGCTGCGGACCCACGTGCTCCGGCCGACCTGGCACTACGTACGCGCCGAGGACATCGTCTGGCTGACCGAGGTCAGCGCGCCACGGGTGCTGAGGGTCACCGCCGCCCAGCTCACGGAGCTGGACGACCGTGCGCTCGACCGGGCGACCGCGGCCGTGCTGGACAGCCTGGCGGCCGAGGGGGACCTCACCCGGGCCCCGCTGGCCGCGGCCCTGGCCACCCGCGGCCTCACGCCGAGCGGACACCTGCTGATGCTTCTCCTGGCCCACCTCGAGCTGCGGACCCTGATCTGCAGCGGCCGGCCGGCCGGGGGTGAGCACACGTACGCGCGGCTGGCGGACCGGGTCCCGGCCCCACGGCGGCTCGAGCGGCCCGAGGCGCTGGCCGAGTTGGCCCGCCGCTACTTCACCGGGCACGGTCCGGCGACGGAGAAGGACCTGGCCTACTGGGCCACCCTGACCATCACCGACGTACGGGCCGGGCTGGCTGCGGTGCGCGACGAGCTCGGGTCCTTCGTGCACGACGGCCGGACCTACTGGCACGCGCCGGGTGGCGCGCCGCCGGCCACGGAGGCGTCGGAGCCGCGGGCGCACCTGCTGCAGATCCTGGACGAGATGTACCGCGGCTACCAGGACTCCCGCTACGTGCTCGACGCGGCCGGGCTGGTACCCCGCGCCCGCGAGACGTCGGCCGGGATGGCGCTGGCCGACGGTCAGCTGGTGGCCTGGATGAAGCGGACGCTCGGGAGGGACCGCGTCGACTTCGCTCTGACGCCCCTGCGGACGCTCGAGGCCGACGAGGTGGAGGCGCTGGAAGGGGCGGCGGCCCGCTACGGCGCCTTCCTGGGGGTGGAACCGCATCTGCGAGGCTTGACGGCATGACGGAGCAACGGGTGGTCGGTTTCAACGGGATGTGGGTGCGGCCGGAGGACGACCCGCGGCCGCAGGACAGCCCGGTCGGTGAGCTGGCGACCATCCGCGGCTACCTGACGCACTTCCGGCTGACCCTCGAGATGAAGTGCGAGGGTCTGACGCCCGAGCAGCTGGCCACCCGCTCCGTGCCGCCCTCCACGCTGAGCCTGCTCGGCCTGGTGCGGCACATGGCGAAGGTGGAGCACGTGTGGTTCTCGCGGCTGCGCGGGCACCCGGACGTGCCCCGGCTGTACAAGACCGAGGAGGACCCCGACCTCGACTTCAACGGCGCGGTGGGGGACCAGGCGGTGGTGGACGACGCCTTCGCCACCTGGCGGCAGCAGGTCGCCGATGCCGACGCGTGGCTGGAGGGGGCGCCTGACCTCGCCGCGATGGTGACCACCCATCACGACGAACAAGGGAGCGTGCGAGACATCCTGATCCACATGATCGAGGAGTACGCCCGCCACTGCGGCCACGCCGACCTGCTCCGCGAGTGCATCGACGGCCGCACCGGCCAGTAACGTCGCGAGCGTCGGGTAGGCGCGCCGACGAGGAGGAGCGATGAGTGAACACGCTTTTCGTTCACGAAGAGTGACGACGTCGTCGGGGTAGAGCGCCGGGCGCGAGCGACTAAGAAAGGGCTCTGTGCCAGCTGGTCGCGTAGGCGCCGTCGTCCGACGCCCGGCCGCCCTCGCCGAGCTCCAGGGGGCGGAAGGTGTCGACCATGACGGCCAGCTCGTCGAAGTAGTCCTTGCCGATCGAGGCCTCGGCCATCCCGGGCTGCGGGCCGTGCGAGTGGCCGCCCGGGTGCAGCGACACCGAGCCCAGCTTGATGCCCGAGCCCTTGCGCGCCTCGTAGTCGCCGCCGCAGTAGAACATCACCTCGTCGGAGTCGACGTTGGAGTGGTAGTAGGGAACCGGCACGGCCAGCGGGTGGTAGTCGACCTTCCGCGGCACGAAGTTGCAGACCACGAAGTTCTGCCCCTCGAACACCTGGTGCACCGGCGGCGGCTGGTGCACCCGCCCCGTGATCGGCTCGTAGTCGTCGACGTTGAACGTGTAGGGGTAGAGGCAGCCGTCCCAGCCCACCACGTCGAACGGGTGCGTCGTCGCGGTGATGATCGACCCGGCGATCCCGCCCGGGCCAGGCCCGCGGTGCAGCGTGTAGACGTCGACCTCGGACCCCTCGACGAGCAGCGGCTCGCTCGGCCCGTGCAGGTCGCGCTCGCAGTAGGGGCTGTGCTCCAGCAGCTGCCCGTACTTCGACAGGTAGCGCTTCGGCGGCGCGATGTGCGAGCTGGCCTCGATCGCGTACGCCTTCATCACGCCGTCCGGCACCCAGCGGTGCACCGTGGCCCGCGGCAGCAGCACGTAGTCCCGGTCCCGGAACTCGAGGACCCCGAACGTCGTCTCGACGGTGCCGCGGCCCGCCTCGATGTAGACGCACTCGTCGCCGATCGCGTTGCGGTACAGCGGCGACGTGAGGGCGCCCACCACGTACGAGATCCGCACGTCCGCGTTGCCCAGCACCAGCCGCCGGCCGGTCACGGGGTCGACCGTGCTCGGGTCGGAGTCGGCGAACAGCTCCGGCAGCTTCAGATGGATGGGCCGGAGCGGGTGGTTCGGGGTGGTCGAGCGGTCGGGCAGGTCCCACGGCCGCGAGTTGCAGATCGCCGACGGGATGCCCCGGTGGTAGAGCAGGGAAGAGTCGGACGAGAAGCCCTCCTCGCCCATCAGCTCCTCGGCGTACAGGTCCCCGTCCGGCTGCCGGAACTGGGTGTGACGCTTCGGCGGAATCTCCCCAACGCTGCGGTAGTACGCCATAGGGGCAGGGTAGCTCCCGGCGCGCGAGCGGCTACCCTGCGAACCGTGCCCACCCTGTTCGATCGTCTGGTGGACGACGCGGCGATGTTCCCGCCGGGCAACGCGCCGGTGGCGGAGGCGGTGCGCCTGCACCGCGAGCATCGGCAGGCCTGGTACGCGCACCTGGTCGGGCCGCTGGTGATGCCGGACACCGCCCTCCGACAGGTCCAGGGGGCAGGACTCGACGTCAGCTTGATCAACACCAGCGGGGCCGGCGGGCTGGTCTCGCTGGCCCGCCGGGACGGGCCGGGTACACGGGTGGTGGCGGTGGAGTCGGCGCTGCGGGACCTCGACGACCTGGCCGGCAACGCGGCCCGGGTCGCGGCGGCGGCGGGGGAGCTGACCGACGATGTTGCTGTCTTCGTGGAGATCCCGTACGCGCCCGGCTGGGAGCGGGCGGTCGAGGAGGTCGAGGCCGCCGGGCTGCTCGGCAAGATCCGCACCGGGAGCCCCGACAACTCGGGCACTCCCGCCTACGCGCAGCTGGCCGAGCAGCTGAGCGTCCTGGTCGAGGCCGACCTGGCGTTCAAGGCCACCGCCGGGCTGCACCACGCCCAGCCGACCCCGGGCGCCGACCCGGACCGGCCGGTGCAGCACGGCTTCCTGAACTTGCTGGCCGCGGTCGAGGCCCTGGTCGAGGGGGCCTCGGTCCGCGACGCGGCCGAGGTACTGCGAGAGACCGACCCAGCGACCGTCGCCGGCTGGAGCGAGGACACCGCGGCCCGGGTGCGCCGCCGGTTCCGCAGCTTCGGCTGTTGCGGGGTGCTGGATCCCGTGCACGACCTGGTCGCCCTCGGGCTGGTGGAGGAGCCACGATGACCGACACCGACGAGCTGCCCTACGGCGTCTTCGCGCTCCCGGGCCAGTCGCCCAGGGTCGGCGTGGCCATCGGGGACCGGGTGCTGGACGTCGGGGCGGCGCTGGCCCGCGGCGAGGTGGACCCGGCGGTCTTCGCTCAGCCGAGCCTGAACGCGTTCCTGGCCACCGGGCCCGAGGCGTGGGCGTGGACCCGGCGCGCCCTGCAGGACCTGGTGCTCCGGCCCGCGGACGTCCAGCCCCACCTGTCCGAGCTCTCGGACGTGCTGCTGCACCTGCCCATCGAGGTGGCGGACTACGTCGACTTCTACGCCTCGGAGAACCACGCGAGCAACGTCGGGCGGATGTTCCGGTCGGCCGGGCCGCCGCTGACCCCGAACTGGAAGCACATGCCGATCGGCTACCACGGCCGCGCCGGCACGGTGGTGGTCTCGGGCACCGAGATCACCCGGCCGCAGGGCCAACGCAAGGCCCCCACCGACCCGGCGCCCACCTTCGGTCCGAGCCGCAAGCTGGACATCGAGGCCGAGCTCGGATGGGTCGTCGGCGTGGGCAGCGACCTCGGTACGGCGGTGCCGGTCGAGCGGTTCGCCGAGCACGTCTTCGGGGTGGTCATCCTCAACGACTGGTCGGCCCGCGACCTGCAGGCCTGGGAGTACGTGCCGCTCGGGCCGTTCCTGGGCAAGAGCTTCGCCACCTCGATCTCGGCCTGGGTCCTCCCGCTCGCGGCGCTGGACGACGCCCGGATCGAGCTGCCGCCGCAGGAGCCGGAGCTGCTGCCCTACCTGACCGGTCCGAGTTCCGCGTACGCGATCGACGTCGAGGTGCAGCTCAACGGGCACCGGATCGCCACCTGCCCGTACCCGACGATGTACTACTCGCCCGCGCAGCTGCTCGCCCACCTGACCGTAAACGGGGCCTCACTGCGCACGGGAGACCTGTTCGGCTCCGGCACCATCTCGGGATCGGAGCCCGACCAGCGCGGCAGCCTGCTGGAACTGACCTGGAACGGCACCGAGCCACTGACGCTCGGCGACGACACCCGCACCTTCCTCGAGGACGGCGACGAGGTGGTGATGAATGCGACCAGCCGCAGCGGAGTACGCCTCGGGGAGGTGAGGGGCATCATCCGGGCTGCTCGTCCCTAGGTGCCCGGTGGACCGTCGAGCACCGTGGGCACGTACTCCAGCAGCTGCAGGCCGCCTTCGAAGGTGCGGCTCTGCACGAGGTCGAGCCGGACGTCGGGATAGCTGTCGTAGACCCGGTCCTGGCCGGTCGCTCCGGTGACCACCGGGAAGACGACGACCCGGTAGAGATCCACCAGACCCGCCGTGAGCAGCGACCGGGACAGGCTGACGCTCCGAGGGTGCGCAGCTCGACCGGGCTGTCCTGCTTCATGGTGCGGACGGCCTCGACCGCGTCCCCGTTGACCAGCCGGGTGTTGGCCCAGGTCAGCGGCTCGGTCAGGCTCGAGGAGAAGACCACTTTCGACTGCCGGGTGAGCTCGTCGAACCCCGCTGCGTCCGCCTCGGCCATGCCGGCCATCTGCTGGTAGGTCGTCGCTCCCATCAGCGCGGTGTGCTCCGGCTGTTCGCCCAACCAGCCGAGATACTCCGCCGACGCCATGCCCCACAAGCCCGGCCAGCCGTCGGCCGCCCCGTAGCCGTCGAGGGAGGTAATGAAGTCGACCATCAGGGTTGCCATCGGGTTCCTTTCGCCGGAGGGGGACGTCCCCACGCTAGAGCGCGCCCGGTGGACGGTCACCCGACAACGCCGGGAGTCGCGAATCTCCCTCTAGAACGCCGCCGCCCCGGCCGTCCAGGCGGGGAGGTCAGTCAAGGGGTGAGGCTGGAGGGAGATTTTCGCCGGTGACCGCGTCAGCCGCCGAGGCCGATGGCGAACGTCTCCTCCAGGTCGTGCCGGGAGTAGGCCCGGAAGGCGATGTGGGTGTCGGTGTGCTTGACCCCCGGGACCTTGGCGATCCCGCCGGCGATGGCGTCGGCCACGTCCTCGAAGGCTCGCACCCGCACGATCGCGATCAGGTCGACCCCGCCGGTGGTCGAGTACACCTCGCTGACCGCCGGCAGGTCCGCGATGGCCTGGGCGACCTCGGGGATCTGCGCGGTGTCGCAGGAGATCATGACGATGGAGGTGATCACGGCCGGTCAGCCTAGTCGTCCGTCCCGCGGGCGAAGAAGCTGCGGAGGTCGCCCACGACCAGCTCCGGCACCTCGAGGGCCGCGTAGTGGCCGCCGCGGTCGAACTCCGACCAGTGCACGATGTTCGCGTTGTCGCGCTCGGCCAGCGGTCGGATGGTCTGGAAGTCGTCGGCGAACACCGCGACCCCGATCCGGCCGTGGCTCACCACCGGTTCCGCGCCGGAGTGCGCCTCCGCGTAGTGGTAGCGGACCGTCGTCGCCGAGGTGTTGGTCAGCCAGGAGAGCGACACCTGGGTCAGCACCTGGTCGACCGAGACCAGACTCGTGCCGTTGCCGAAGTTCTCGAACAGCTCGTTGTACGCGAGCTGGCCCATCGGCGAGTCCGACAGTGCGGCGGCGATCGTCTGCGGCCGGGTGCCGTTCATCTGGTTGTAGCCGCCGACCGAGGCGAACCAGCCGGCGAACGCCAGCGCCGCGTACTCCTTGGGTCCGAAGCCGTCCATCTCGCCGTCGGCGCCGGAGGGGAACGAGAACAGCTGCAGCACGTGCGCCCCGAGGAACCCGGGCGGGTCCAGCACGGCCAGCTCACGGGAGACCATGGCCCCGCCGTCGCTGCCGTGGGTGCCGTAGGAGTCGTAGCCCAGCCGGCGCATCAGGACGTCGTACGTCTGCGCCACCCGCGCCATGGTCCACCCGGCGTCGGCCACCGGGGTGGAGAACCCGAAACCGGGCATCGACGGGATGACCACGGAGAAGGCGTCCTCGCGCCGGCCGCCGTGGGCGACCGGGTCGGTCAGCGGACCGACCAGGTCGAGGAACTCGGCGAAGGAGCCCGGGTAGGTGTGCAGCAGCAGCACGGGGGTGGCGTCGGCCTCGGCCGAGCGGACGTGCACGAAGTGGATGGTCTGGCCGTCGATCTCGGTGGTGAAGTTGGGCACGGCGTTCATCCGGGCCTCCTGCTCACGCCAGTCGAACTGTCGCCAGGCCTCGACCATCCGCTGCAGGTAGGACACCGGGGTGCCGTAGTCCCAGCTGTCGCCGGGGGCGGGCGCTGGGAGGCGGGTGGCGGCGAGCCGCCGCTGCAGGTCGTCCAGCGCCGCCTGGTCGATGTGGATGGGGAACGGGGTGATCTTGGTGGTGGTCATGGCTCTACGCTAGAAGCGAATCAGGTACAGATCGTTCCTATAAAACGGGGATCGCGATGGAGACTTCTGGGCGCCTGCTGGCCCTGCTCGGCCTGCTCCAGGCGCGTACGACGTGGACCGGCGCCGAGCTGGCCGCCCGGCTCGGGGTCGGCGAACGGACGGTCCGCAACGACATCGAGCGGCTCCGGCGGCTCGACTACCCGGTCGACGCCGTACGCGGCCGGGCCGGGCACTACCGGCTCGGGGTCGGGGCCCGGCTGCCGCCGCTGCTGCTGGACGACGAGGAGGCGGTCGCGATCACCGTCGGACTGGTCGCCGCCACCGGGATCACGGGCATCGAGGAGACCAGCGCGCGCGCCCTGGCCAAGCTCGAGGCGGTGCTGCCGCACCGGCTGCGCCGCCAGGTCGACGCGGTCCGCGGCGCGGTCAGCGCCGGACCGGAGAACACCGGCGCCGACGTGCCCGACCCGGAGGTCGAGGTCGGGCTGCTCACCGCCGTGGCGGCCGCCGTCCGCGACCGCGAGGAGATCCGCTTCTTCTACCGGGACGAGGAGCCGAGGCAGGTCGAGCCGTACCGGCTGGTCAGCTGGCAGCGCCGCTGGCACCTGGTCGGCCGGGAGGCGGGCACGGACACCTGGGGGACCTACCGGCTGGACTGGATGCGGCTGCGGTCCCCGGGCGGTCGACGGTTCACCCCGGTCGTGCTGCCCGGCGGGGACTACACCGCGTTCGTGCTGCGCGAGGTGGCCTTCTCCGGCTGGAGCGTGCATGCGCGGATCGCGGTGGACGCCCCGGCCGACGAGGTGCTGGCCCGGATCAACCCGACGGTCGGTGTCGTCGAGGCCGTCGACGACGACCACTGCGTGCTGGTCACCGGAGCCGACAGCGTGGCGGTCATCGCCGCGTACATCGGCATGCTCGACCTGGACTTCCACGTCGTGGCACCCCCCGAGCTGGTGGCCCAGCTGGCCCTGGTGGGGGAGCGCTACCTGCGCGCGGTGCCCTGATGACCCGACTTGTCAGCCTTGGTG
>CAXTVE010000008.1:2785-3165 GCA_964247485.1 uncultured Propionibacteriaceae bacterium | reverse complement strand
CCCCCGCCTCCCAAATGGGGGAAGAGTGGGGCCACTAGGCGGGGGCGGAGGCGTCGTGCAGCAGCCGGCCGACCAGGTCGTCGTCGACATCGGTGAAGAAGGCGCCCACCACGTCCTCGATCTCGTCGAAGCCCTCCGCGCAGAACAGGATCGGCTGGTAGTGCGTGATGTCGTAGGTCTGCACGCCCATCCGCGCGATGTCCAGCGGCCGCAGGTCGGCCTGCGCCACCTGCTGGATCTCCCCGTACGACGACAGCAGCCCGGCGCCGTAGCAGCGGACCTCGCCCTCCTCGCGGACCACCCCGAACTCCAGCGAGAACCAGAACACCTTGGAGATGAACTCCAGTGCCTCCGGTGTCTCGACCCGGCGACACGCCTCC
>CAXTVE010000008.1:0-2775 GCA_964247485.1 uncultured Propionibacteriaceae bacterium | reverse complement strand
TGCGGCGCCTTGGCGACGAGGGCCAACGACTGGGCCCCGGCCGCGCGGTAGCGCGCGGCGAAGCGGTCGTGGGCCAGGCAGTTGCCGTGCCCGAAGACCTCGTGCAGCACGTCGGGCTCGGGGGTGTAGAGCGGCACCGAGTGGTGCCGGACGTACTGGGTGGAGTGGAACACCCCGTCGGCCAGCGAGCCGTAGAACTGCAGCAGCTCGACCAACCCGGCGGCGGGCACGTAGCGGAAGCCGGTCAGCGGCTCGAGCAAGCCGTTGACCTCGGTCAGCTGAGGGATGCGGTCCTCGGGCAGCCGGAGCCGGTCCTTGCCCTCCAGGTAGGTGGCCGACGCGAGCCGCTCGTGCAGCGGCGCCAGTTCGGCACAGACGATCCGCCAGACGTCGTGCTCGGCCTCGGTGTAGGGGGCGGTCGGCGGCGGGGTCCCGGGCTGCCAGGCCAGGGCGAGCTCGGCGAGGGCGTTGCGGCGGGTGCGGTACTCGGGATCCACCGCGCCGGGGTGGTCGTCCCCGAGGTGGACGGTGACGCCGCCGTCGTCGCCGCGGGTCACGGGTGCGTAGAGCTGACCTTCTTCGAACATGTGCTGCCTCCGGGTTGGCCGGACGGGATGTGCCGTCAGGTCCATGGATGGTGGACCTGCTCCCAGGTTCGCACACGCCTGGTCACCGCGTACCCGGCCCCGAACAGATCGCGTACGCGTTACAGTCCCCTTGGGATGACCACCAACCTGACCGCAACCTCGTACGCGATCCTCGGCCTGCTCGCCGTCCGCCCGTACACCACCTACGAGCTGGCCACCCAGGTCGAGCGGACGGTCCGGCGGTTCTGGCCGCGGGCCCGCAGCAAGCTCTACGAGGAGCCCAAGAAGCTGGTCGCCGGCGGGCTGGCCGAGGCGGAGCTCGGCGCCACCGGTCGCCGCCCCCGGACCGTCTACACCATCACCCCCGCCGGCCGGCAGGCGCTGGCGGCCTGGCTGACCACCGACAGCGCCGAGCCGAGCCTCGAGTCCGAGCACGTCCTGAAGATCTTCTACGGCGACTCGGGCACCACCGAGAACCTGCGCCACCACCTGCACGGCCTCCGCGCCTGGGCGGCCACCGTCGCCGAGCACAACGTGGCGACGGGGTCCTACCTCCTGGACCGCCAGCCGCCCTACCCGGACCGGCTGGCCCTGCTGGTGCTGACCGGCCGGTTCCTCGACGACTACGTCGAGATGGTCGATCGGTGGGCGGCCTGGGCCGAGGGCATGGTCGTCGACTGGCCCGACGACCCCCGGCGGGCGACCCCCGACCGCACCGAGCTGGAGGGCACGGTCGCCCAGGCGGCCGCCCGGCTGGAGCGGTGGCGGGCCGATCAGTCGGCGCCGACCACGGACGGAGCAGGCCGGAACGCGTCGGCGTAGGTCACCGCCCAGGTGGCGAAGGGCCGCGGCGCCCAACCGGTGATCCGCTGGACCGCGTCAGTCGGCTCGGCCTGCTCTCCACGCCGGAGGGCCGCGAACACCTCGACCAGCTGCTCGACGACGAACGGGGGCAGGCCGGCCTCCAGCAGCCCCGACCGGAACCCCTCGGGTGGGCCGTCCGCGTGGCCGACGGGTCTGCCGATGGCCGCCGACAGGTCCGCGGCCACCTGGGCGTAGGTCAGTGCGTCGGGTCCGGTCAGCACGGCGGTGGCCCCCTCGAGCCCGTCGCTGGTCAGGGCGACGCACGCTGCGGCGGCCACGTCGCCGGGGTGGGTCATGGCGATCCGGGCGTCGCCGGCCGGGGCGAAGAGCAGGCCGGCGGTGCGGACGTGCTCCGCGGCCGCGAACACGTTGCTCATCAGGAAACCGGGCTGCAGCACCACCGCGGGCACTCCCGACGCGTGCAGGTGCTGCTCGATCTGGGCGTGCCAGCGCCAGTACGCCACCGGGGCCCCCGGGTCGGCCCCGCGGGCCGAGAGCTTGACGATGCGGCGTACGCCGGCCCGGGCGGCGGCGTCGATCACCGCGCACTCGAACTCCACCTGCTCGGGCACGTTGCCGCAGGCGAGGAAGACCGCGTCGACGCCGTCGACCGAGCGGGCCAGGGTCGCCCGGTCCAGCGGCCGGGGGTGGCGCGGCAGGGTGCGGGTGTGCACGTCATGGGCCGCAAGGGCCGCGATCAATGCGGAGCCGATGTTGCCGGTGGCACCGGTCACCAGGATGGTTCGGGTCATGGACGGGTCCTCTCAACGGATGGGTCGGGCGTAGCGAAAGATGTTGTCGGGGTCGTAGGCGGTCTTGAGGTCGACCAGCCGGGACCGGTCGGTGTCGGTGTACGCCGCCCGGACGCGTTCCGGGGTGGCCTGGTCGAGGTCGAGGAAGTTGACGTAGGCGTCACCGCTCGCCAGGGGCCGCATCGTCGTCGTGACCCGGTCGAGGTGGGCGCGTACGCGGTCGGCTGGCGCAGCGGTTGTGGTCAGGCCGATCGCGTTGAGACTGAACCGCGCCGACGTCCGGGCCATCGGGCTGAGCGCCCCGGGCGGGCCGGCCAGCGCCCCGCCGAGGAGGCGCAGCTCCAGCATGGCCAGCGGCGATCGGGCGTCCGGCCCGGCGATCTGCAGGACGGCGGCGATGGTGGCGGCGTCCAGGTCGCGCAGCAGCTCGGACCGGCTGCGGGCGCCGAGGGGTACGACCGGGTCTAGCCCAATCAGGCCCAGCTGCTCGGCGGGCAGGTCGGCGAAGGTGTCCGCGAGCGGGGGGCCGAGCACCGCGCGGGCCCGGTCTACGAGCGCGCGCGCCGCGCTGG
>CAXTVE010000007.1:17670-22512 GCA_964247485.1 uncultured Propionibacteriaceae bacterium | reverse complement strand
CGGTCAGCTCGGCCTTCGCGCCGCCGGATCGGAGGCCGAGGGAGCGGGCGAAGCCCGTCAGCTCGGCCCGCAGCCAGTACCACCGGAGGAACTCCTCCGCCGTGAGATCGGGGGTCAGGTCGGGTCGGGTCGCGTCGGTCGGCACGCCGATCATCCTGGCGGGCCGGACTGACAGTCGTCCCGGGTCAGCGTCGCCCGGGTTCTGTCGGCAGCCGCATCTACGCTGTGGGACGTGCCTTCGACGACCACCCGGACCGGACCGGCGTACCGGCCGGCGCCGGGGTCGATCCCCGACCAGCCGGGGGTCTACCGGTTCTCCGACGCGCAGGGTCGGGTCATCTACGTCGGCAAGGCCAAGAGCCTGCGCTCCCGGCTGAACTCCTACTTCGCCGACCCGGCCAACCTGCTCAGCCGCACCCGCTCGATGGTCAGCACCGCGGCCAAGGTGGACTGGACGGTGGTGCAGACCGAGGTCGAGGCGCTGCAGCTGGAGTTCTCCTGGATCAAGGAGTTCGACCCGCGCTTCAACATCAAGTACCGCGACGACAAGTCCTACCCGTGGCTCGCGGTCACCATGTCCGAGGAGTTCCCCCGGGTGATGGTGGGCCGCGGCCCGAAACGCAAGGGCACCCGCTACTTCGGCCCCTACTCGCACGCGTGGGCCATCCGGGAGACCGTCGACCTGCTGCTCCGGGTGTTCCCGATGCGCTCCTGCCGGCCCGGGGTCTTCCGGAACCACCAGCTGCTCGGCCGGCCGTGCCTGCTCGGCTACATCGGCAAGTGCTCCGCGCCCTGTGTCGGCCGGATCGACCCCGAGGGTCACCGCGACATCGTCGAGGACTTCGTCTCCTTCGTCTCCGGCCAGGCCGGACCGATGATCAAGAAGATGGAGCGCCAGATGCGGGCGGCCAGCGACGCGCAGGAGTACGAGCGCGCCGCCCGCATCCGCGACGACATCGGGGCTCTGCAGCGGGCGATGGAGCAGAACGCGGTGGTCTTCCGGGACGGCACCGACGCGGACGTGATCGCGCTGGCCGAGGACCCGCTCGAGGTGGCCGTGCAGATCTTCCACGTCCGCGGGGGCCGCATCCGCGGCCAGCGCGGCTGGGTGGCCGACCGCTTCGACGAGTCGGGCACCGAGGTGCTGGTCGAGCAGTTCCTGCTCCAGCTCTATGCCGGCGTGGACAGCACCGGCCAGGACCGCGACGCCGTCCCGCGCGAGGTGCTGGTGCCGGTGCTGCCGTCGTCGGTCGAGCCCCTCACCGAGCTGCTCAGCGAGAGCCGGGGCAGCCACGTCGACATCCGGGTGCCGCAGCGGGGTGACAAGCGGGCGCTGATGGAGACCGTCGCCCGCAACGCCAGCGAGACCCTGATCAAGCACAAGACCACCCGGGCCGGCGACCTGTCCACCCGCAACCGGGCGCTGGAGGAGATCCAGGAGGCGCTCGAGCTGGATGCCCCGCCGCTGCGGATGGAGTGCTTCGACATCTCCAACCTGCAGGGCACCGAGGTGGTGGCCTCGATGGTGGTCTTCGAGGACGGGCTGCCGCGCAAGAGCGAGTACCGGCGGTTCGTCATCCGCGGAGTCGACGGCCAGAACGACGTGGCCGCCATGCACGAGGTGATCACCCGGCGGTTCCGGCGCCATCTCGACGACCGGGCCCCCGTCGACCGGGACCCGGCCGAGGGCCCGCTGCTGATCGACCCGGTGACGGGCGCCCCGCGAAGGTTCGCGTACGCGCCCTCGCTGGTCGTGGTCGACGGCGGTCCGCCCCAGGTGGCGGCCGCGGCCCAGGCGATGGCCGAGGTCGGCGTCGACGACGTGGCCCTGTGCGGCCTGGCCAAGCGGCTGGAGGAGGTCTGGCTGCCCGAGGTCGAGGAACCGGTCATCCTGCCGAGGACCAGCGAGGGCCTCTACCTGCTCCAGCGGATGCGGGACGAGGCCCACCGCTTCGCCATCACCCATCACCGGTCCCGCCGCAGCAAGACGATGGTCGAGTCGCTGCTGGACGAGGTGCCCGGGCTCGGTGAGGTGCGGCGGAAGGCCCTGATCCGCTATTTCGGGTCGCTGAAGAAGCTGCGGGCGGCGCGCGTCGAGGAGATCGCGGCGGTGCCGGGCTTCGGGCCCAAGCTGGCGCTCGCCATCAAGGAGGCGCTGGAGACGAAGCCGCGGAGCGAGGCGATCGACATGGCGACGGGTGAGGTCCTGCCGGATGCCGGATAATCCATGGCCGTGAGCACCGAGGAGACCGAGGAGACCGGCGAACTGACGAAGCCGCTGCGCCTGGTCGTGGTGACCGGCATGTCCGGCGCAGGCCGCTCCACCGCTGCGCACAGCCTGGAGGACCTCGGCTGGTACGTCATCGACAACCTCCCGCCGAGCCTGTTGGTCGACGTCTGCGCGCAGGCCCGGCGGGTGGAGCTCACCCGGGTGGCGGTGGTGCTCGACGTGCGCACCCGGGAGTTCTTCGAGCAGCTGCCGACCATGTTCTCCGACCTGAGCGCGCTCGGCACGCTGCCGGAGATCGTGTTCCTCGAGGCGACCGACGACATCATCGTGCGCCGCCAGGAGTCGGTGCGCCGGCCCCACCCGCTGCAGGGTGACGGCCGGCTGCTGGACGGCATCATCCGGGAGCGGGAGACCCTGGCCACGCTGCGGGCGGCCGCCGACCTGGTGATCGACACCTCCTCGCTCAACATCCACCAGCTGCGCTCACGGGTCAGCCACGCCTACGGCGGGACCAGCGACGACAAGCTGCGGGTCACCCTGCTGTCGTTCGGTTTCAAGAACGGGCTGCCGATCGACGCCGACATGGTCTTCGACGTGCGCTTCCTGCCCAACCCGCACTGGGTCCCCGAGCTCCGGCCGCAGACGGGGCTGAGCCGGCCGGTCAGTGAGTACGTGCTGGCCCAGCCGGGTGCCGGGCCGTTCCTCGACTCGGTCCAGCAGGTCCTCGGCTCGGTGGCGACCGGCTACGTCAACGAGGGCAAGCGCTTCGTCACCATCGGCATCGGCTGCACGGGCGGCAAGCACCGCAGCACCGCCATGGCGGAGGAGCTGGCCACCCGGCTGCGGGCTACCGGGCTGCCGACCACGGTGCTGCACCGCGACCTGGGCCGCGAGTGAGCACGTGGTCGTGACCTCCAAGTCCCCGCGCGGGCGACGGTCCGCGTACCCGTCGGCCCGCCGGCTGCCCCGGGTGGTGGCGTTCGGCGGCGGCCACGGGCTGGCCGCCTCGCTCTCGGCGCTGCGCCGGATCACCGACCAGCTGACGGCCGTCGTGACGGTGGCGGACGACGGCGGGTCGTCGGGGCGGCTCCGCGAGGAGCTCAACTGCCTGCCGCCGGGGGACCTGAGGATGGCCCTGGCCGCGCTGTGCGGGGACGACGAGTCGGGCCGGACCTGGGCCGACGTGCTGCAGTACCGCTTCGACGGGGACGGTGCGCTGCGCGGGCACGCCATCGGCAACCTGCTGATCGCCGGGCTCTGGGAGCGGCTGGGGGACCCGGTCGCCGGGCTGGACATGGTGGCCCGGCTGCTCGGCGCCGAGGGGCGCGTGCTGCCGATGGCGTCGGTGCCGCTGCAGATCGAGGCCGATGTGATCGGGGTCGACCCTGGCCGGCCGGACGAGACGTCGCAGGTCCGCGGCCAGGCCAACGTGGCCACCACCCCGGGTGAGGTGACGGCGGTCCGGCTGACCCCGACCGACCCACCGGCCTGTGCCGAGTCGGTCGAGGTGGTGCTCGAGGCCGACTGGATCGTGCTGGGGCCGGGCTCGTGGTTCACCTCGGTCATCCCGCACCTGCTGGTGCCCAAGCTGGCCGCCGCGATCCACACGCCCCCGGCCCGGCGCATCCTCGCCCTCAACCTCGTCCCCGCGGACGAGACCGCCGGCTTCTCGGCCGCCAAGCACGTCGAGCTGCTGGCCGAGCACGCGCCCGACCTGCGGCTCGACGTGGTGCTCGCCGACAGCCGCTTCGCCGCGGACGACGTGCACCTGCCGGGCTGGGTGGACTCGCTCGGCGCCCGGCTGGTGGTCGCCGACCTGGGGGCCCGCGACGGGACGGCCCGGCACGACCCGCTCCGGCTGGCGTCGGCGTACGCAGAGGTGATGGGAATCTAGGCTCCCGGCCCGGCCCCCGTGGCATCATGTCCGGATGGCCATGACCGCACAGGTGAAGGCGGAGCTGGCGACGATCAAGGTCACCAAGCCCTGCTGCCGCAAGTCGGAGGTCGCGGCGACGTTGCGGTTCGCGGGGGGTCTGCACATCGTGAGCGGCCGGATCGTCATCGAGGCGGAGCTGGACACCGGGGCCGCCGCCCGCCGGTTGCGCACCGACATCCACGAGGTCTTCGGCCACGACAGCGAGCTGCTGGTGGTCAACGCCGCCGGGCTCCGCCGCGGTACGCGCTTCCTGGTCCGGGTGACCTCCGACGGCGAGGCCCTGGCCCGGCAGACTGGGCTGATCGACGCGCGCGGCCGACCGGCCCGTGGCCTGCCGCCGCAGGTCGTCAGCGGCGGCGTGTGTGACTGCGTCGGAGCGTGGCGCGGGGCTTTCCTGGCCCACGGCTCGCTCACCGAGCCGGGCCGCTCGATGGCGTTGGAGGTGACCTGTCCCGGGCCGGAGGCGGCCCTTGCCCTGGTCGGCGCGGCCCGCCGGCTGGGCATCGCGGCCAAGGCTCGCGAGGTGCGCCTGGTCGACCGGGTGGTGATCCGCGACGGGGACGCGATCGCCGCGCTGCTCACCCGACTGGGCGCCCACGAGTCGCTGCTGGCGTGGGAGGACCGCCGGATGCGCCGCGAGGTCCGCGCCTCGGCCAACCGGCTGGCCAACTTCGAC
>CAXTVE010000007.1:12491-17660 GCA_964247485.1 uncultured Propionibacteriaceae bacterium | reverse complement strand
GCGCGGCCGGCGCCCGGGTGGAGCGGGCCCTGGAGATCCTCGGCGACGACGTACCCGAGCACCTGCGCGCCGCCGGCGTGCTCCGGGTGGAGAACAAGCAGGCCAGCCTCGAAGAGCTCGGCCAGCTGCACGACCCGCCGTTGACCAAGGACGCCGTGGCCGGCCGGATCCGGCGGCTGCTGGCCACCGCGGACAAGCGGGCCGCCGAGCTCGGCATCGCCAGCACCGAGGCCAACCTCAGCGCCGACCTCCTCGAACAGGTGGACTGACCCGACGTTTGGGGCCCCCCCCGGGGGGCCCCCCCCCCCCCGCGGGGGCCCCAAAATGTGGGGGTGCCCACCGGCGGAACAGGTCCGCAGCAGCGTGGGCGGAGTTCGTTAAGGTGTCCTCTGGTCCTGCTCGAGCGCAGGGCCCTCCCGCGTGAACAAGAACAGGAGCTCGTCCCCATGACCGTTCGGGTTGGCATCAACGGCTTCGGTCGCATCGGCCGCAACTTCTACCGCGCCCTGCTCACGTCGGGCGCCGACATCGAGGTGGTGGCCTTCAACGACCTGGGCGACGACGACACCCAGGCCCACCTGCTGAAGTACGACTCCATCCTCGGCCCGCTGGGTCTCCCGGTCGCGCTGGTCGACGGCGGCATCCAGGTCGGCGACCAGGTGATCAAGTCCTACGCCGAGAAGGACCCGGCCGCCCTGCCGTGGGGCGAGATCGGCGCCGACGTGGTCATCGAGTCCACCGGCTTCTTCACCGACGCGACCAAGGCCAGGGCCCACCTCGACGGCGGCGCGAAGAAGGTCATCATCTCCGCGCCGGCCAAGAACGAGGACTGGACGGTGGTGATGGGCGTCAACGACGGCGACTACGACCCGGCCGCCCACCACATCATCTCCAACGCCTCCTGCACCACGAACTGCCTGGCCCCGATGGCCAAGGCGCTGGACGACGGCCTGGGCATCGTCAAGGGCCTGATGACCACGGTGCACGCCTACACCCAGGACCAGAACCTGCAGGACGGCCCGCACAAGGACCTCCGCCGGGCCCGGGCCGCCGCGATCAACGTGGTGCCGACCTCGACGGGTGCCGCCAAGGCGATCGGCCTGGTGCTGCCGCAGCTCAAGGGCAAGCTCGACGGCTACGCGCTGCGGGTCCCCGTGCCGACCGGCTCGGCCACCGACCTGACCTTCACGGCCGCGCGCGAGACCACCGTGGAGGAGGTCAACTCCATCGTGCAGGCCGCGGCGGACGGTCCCCTCAAGGGCTACCTGCGCTACACCACCGACCCGATCGTGTCCTCCGACATCGTCACCGACCCGGCGTCCTGCATCTTCGACTCCGGGCTGACCAAGGTGATCGGCGACTCCGTCAAGGTCGTCGGCTGGTACGACAACGAGTGGGGCTACTCCAACCGCCTGGTCGACCTGGTCGCCCTCGTCGGCAGCCGGCTCTGACCCGGCGGTGAAGTCCCTGGAAGACCTGGGTGAGCTGCGCGGCCGGCGGGTCCTGGTCCGCTGTGACCTGAACGTCCCGCTGGACGGCCAGACCATCACCGACGACGGCCGGATCCGGGCCTCGCTGCCCACGCTGAACCAGCTGCGAGAGGCCGGCGCCAAGGTCGTCGTGCTGGCCCATCTCGGGCGACCCAAGGGCGAGGTCAACCCCAAGTACTCGCTCAGCCCGGTCGCCACCCGCCTGTCGGAGCTGCTCGGCGCGCCGGTGCTGTTCGCCACCGACGTGGTCGGCGAGTCCGCGGAGGCGGTCGTCGGCGGCCTGGCCGACGGGGACGTCGCGCTGCTGGAGAACGTCCGCTACGAGTCGGGCGAGGAGTCCAAGGACGAGGCCGAGCGCGGCGCCCTGGCGGACCACTACGCCGCGCTCGCCGACGTCTTCGTCTCCGACGGCTTCGGCGTGGTGCACCGCAAGCAGGCCTCGGTGTACGACGTGGCCCGGCGGCTGCCCAGCGCCGCCGGCGGCCTGGTCACCGCCGAGGTCGAGGTGCTCCGCCAGCTGACCGAGGAGCCGGCCCGCCCGTACGTCGTGGTGCTGGGGGGTGCCAAGGTGTCCGACAAGCTGGCGGTGATCGCCAACCTGCTCAAGACCGCCGACACCCTGGTCGTCGGCGGCGGCATGGTCTTCACCTTCCTGGCCGCACAGGGCTACGAGGTGGGCACCAGCCTGCTCGAGCAGGACCAGGTGGAGACGGTGCGCGGCTACCTCGACGAGGCGGCGGCCAGCGGCAAGCAGATCGTGCTGCCCTCCGACATCGTCGTCGCGCCCGAGTTCAGGGCCGACGCGCCGCCCACCGTGGTGCCGGCGGACGCGATGCCGGCCGACCAGATCGGGCTGGACATCGGCCCGGAGTCGTCGCGCGTCTTCGCCTCGGTGATCAGCTCGGCGAAGACGGTGTTCTGGAACGGCCCCATGGGCGTTGCGGAGTGGGAGAGCTTCGCCGGCGGCACGAAGGCGGTGGCCCAGGCGCTGACCGAGGTCGACGGCCTGTCGGTGGTCGGCGGTGGCGACTCCGCGGCCGCCGTCCGTGACCTGGGGTTCGCCGACGACGACTTCGGCCACATCTCCACCGGCGGCGGGGCCAGCCTGGAATACCTGGAGGGCAAGACGCTGCCCGGCCTGGCCGTACTGGACGAGGAGCACTGACCGCATGGCCCGTACGCCGCTGATCGCCGGCAACTGGAAGATGAACCTCAACCACCTCGAGGCCGTCGGCCTGGTGCAGAAGCTGGCCTGGACGCTGAAGGACAAGCGGCACGACCCCGCGAGGTCGGAGGTGGTGGTGCTGCCGCCGTTCACCGACCTGCGCACCGTGCAGACCCTGGTCGAGGGGGACCGGCTGGCGCTGGCCTACGGGGCGCAGGACGTCTCCCCGTACGACGAGGGCGCCTACACCGGTGACGTGTCGGCCGCCATGCTGGCCAAGCTGGGCTGCCGGTACGTGCTGGTCGGGCACTCCGAGCGCCGGCAGTACTACGGCGAGGACGACAAGCTGGTCAACGCCAAGGCCAAGAAGGCGGTCGAGTTCGGACTGACGCCCATCGTCTGCGTCGGTGAGGGCATCGAGGTCCGCGAGGAGCGCGACCAGGTCGCGTTCACCATCGCCCACGTCGAGGAGGCCCTCGGCGGCCTGACCCTGGAGCAGATCGGCTCGCTCGTCGTCGCGTACGAGCCGGTCTGGGCCATCGGCACCGGGCGCGTCGCCACCCCCGAGGACGCCCAGGAGGTGTGCGGGGCGATCCGCGAGTGGGTGGGCCAGTGGTACGACGAGGGCATCGCCCAGGACCTCCGGATCCTCTACGGCGGGTCGGTCAAGGCGGCCAACGTCCGCTCGATCATGGACAAGCCCGACGTGGACGGCTGCCTGGTCGGTGGAGCCAGTCTGATGATCGACGAGTTCTCTGCGATAGCACGGTTCTACGACCTGCCGGCGCTGTAGCGCAGCGTTACGGATTCCGAATTCCCTGAGTTAGGCTACGTGCGTGTTTCAGCCTGGAGAGGTGGGGTACCGCCGATGACCACCCCCATTCTCGTCTTCTCGATCATCCTCACGATCACCAGCGTGGTGCTCGCCCTGCTGGTGCTGATGCACAAGGGCCGGGGCGGCGGCCTCTCCGACCTGTTCGGCGGGGGCATCTCCTCTTCGATGGGCGGGTCCTCGGTCGCGGAGCGCAACCTCGACCGGATCACCATCATCTTCGGTGTGGTCTGGCTCGCGGCGATCGTCGCCCTGGGTCTGCTGTACCGGCTTCAGGCGTAAGTCCGCCGACCGCGCCCGCGGCCGCTGACCTGGTCTCACTTCAACAGTCAGGAGAACGAACGTGGCGGGTGGCAGTGCGATCCGGGGCAGCCGGGTGGGCGCCGGACCGATGGGCGAGGCGGAGCGCGGCGATGCGGCTCCTCGGCTCTATGTCTCCTACTTCTGTGCCCACGGGCACGAGACCCGGCCGGCCTTCGCGGCCGAGGCGACGATCCCGCAGGCCTGGGACTGCCCGCGCTGCGGGCTACCGGCCAACCTCGACTCCCTGAACCCGCCGCCGCCGCCGAAGATCGAGCCCTACAAGACCCACCTGGCCTACGTGAAGGAGCGCCGCAGCGACGAGGAGGCGGCCGACATCTTGACCGAGGCCCTGCAGGCCCTGCGGGCGCGCCGGGCCCGCGGCGAGGTCATCTACTAGCTCGTCCGCCCGTCGCGTCGAATCCGCGGCTGGTCAACCGTCAGGTCAGTGAGGGCGATGCCCGCCCGACCCGGACGAGAGGATGACCCCATGACGACGTACGCGGTGCTGCTGGTCGGCGACGAGCAGCCGTGGGCCGAAGCCGGCCCGAAGGAGCGGGCCCGGGTGTACGGCCTGCACGAGGAGTTCGTGCGGTTGCTGGCCGAGCGCGGGCACACTGTCACCGGCGGGGCGGAGCTGGTCCCGTCCGCGGAGGCCAAGGTGGTCCGGGGGAACCGGGACGCGGTGACGGTGGCCGACGGCCCGTACGCGGAGACCGTCGAGCAGCTGGGCGGCTTCTACCTGGTGGAGACCGACGACCTGGACGACCTGCTCCAGCTGTGCGGTCTGCTGTCCGAGGGCGACCCGATCGAGGTCCGGGCCTGTAAGTCCGAACCGGCCCCGGCCGACGCGTGAGGTACCTCGTGCTGCTGGCCGCCGACGAGGCCGTCTGGCCCAGCCTCTCGGAGGCGGAGCAGGAGGCCGAGATGACGGCCCACGACGCGTTCGATCGCGCGGTTCGCGCCCGGGGATCGGTGGTGGCCGGGGAGGCGCTCGGCGAGGCGGCCACCGCCACCACCCTGCGCCGCCTTCGCGGCCCGGTTCAGGTCACCGACGGCCCGTACGCGGAGACGGTCGAGCAGCTCGGCGGCTTCTACCTGGTCGACCTGCCGGACCTCGACCAGGTCACCGAGGTCTGCACCCTGCTGCCCGACTACTACGCGGTGGAGATCCGGCCCGTGGTGCCGCCACCGACCCTCGGCGGCGGATGACCCCGGCGGCGGAGCTCGAGCACACGTTCCGCGATCAGTGGGCCCGGCTGCTGGCTCGGCTGGTCGCCCAGTTCCGACGCCTCGACCTTGCCGAGGAGGGCCTGGCGGACGCCTTCGCGGCCGCGGCCGGCCGCTGGCCGGCGGACGGCGTGCCGACCAACCCGGCGGGC
>CAXTVE010000007.1:0-12481 GCA_964247485.1 uncultured Propionibacteriaceae bacterium | reverse complement strand
GATCCGGGCCGAGGCGGTGGCGGTCCGCAAGGAGCCGCTGCTGGTCGTTGCGAGGAGGACCCAGGAGGAGGCGGAGCGGATGGCGGCGGAGGTGGACGAGCCCGGTGACGACCAGCTCCGGCTGATCTTCCTCTGCGCCCATCCCACGCTGGCCCCCGAGGCCGGAGCCGCCCTCTCGCTGCGCTTGGTCCTGGGCGTGTCCACGGCCGACATCGCGCGGCTGTTCCTGGTTCCCGAACCCACCATGGCCGCCCGGCTGACCCGGGCCAAGCGCAAGCTCGCGGTCGCCGGTGCGCCGTTCGTCGTCCCCGAGGGGCTCGCGCTCGAGGCCCGGCTCGCGGCGGTGAATACCGCGGTCTACCTCGCCTTCACCGCCGGTTACGCGCCGGCGAGCGGTTCCGACGCCACCCGGGTGGCCCTGAGCGGCGAGGCCATTCGGCTGGTCCGGATCCTGCGGCGGCTGCTGCCGCGGCCGGAGCTGGACGCGCTGCTGGCCCTGATGCTGCTGCAGCACGCCCGCCGGGACGCGCGGACCGGCGTAACGGGTCGCCTGGTGCTGCTGCCGGACCAGGACCGCAGCCGCTGGCGGCAGGCCGAGATCGGTGAGGGCCTGACGGCCCGGTGCGTGGCGGGGGGGGGGGGGGGAGTACCGCCGCCCGGCGGTGAGCGGGGCCGACCCCGCGGTGGGGGGGGGGGCCGCGGACACCCGCTGGGATCGGATCGCGGAGTACTACGCCGAGCTCGAGGCGCTCACCGGATCACCGGTCGTGCGGCTGAACCGCGCGGTGGCGGTGGCTGAGGCGGACGGTCCGGCGGCGGGGATGGCGCTGCTGGACGGGCTGGAGGTGCGGCTGCCCGGGAGCCACCGGCTGGCCGCGGTGCGCGGCGCGCTGCTGGCCGACCTGGGCCACGACCGGGCCGCGCGGGCCGCGTACGCAGAAGCCCTGGAGCTCTGCGGCCACGACCTCGAGGCCGAGCACCTCCGGGACCGGCTGGCCTCGCTGGCATTCCCCTGATGCCCCGGATGATCTAGAGTCCGCTCATGCGCCGTCGTTCCCTGCTGCTGATCGCCGCCGTGCTGGCCGTCCTGGGGCTGGTCGGGCCGACCTCCGTTGCGTCCGCCGACCCACCCGCGGGGCGGCCGGTGGCCGGCAGCACGTCCGGGGGCGACCCGTACTTCCCGGCGGCCGGCAATGGTGGCTACCAGGTGCGGCACTACGGTCTGGACCTGCGCTACGCGCCGGCGACCAAACGGCTCACCGCCCGCGCGCGGATCGCGGCGGTGGCCAAGCGCGAGGACCTCCGCAGCTTCAGCCTGGACCTGCGCGGTCTGTCGGTCTCCTCGGTCCGGGTCGACGGCCGGCCGGCGCGGTATGTGTTGACGGACGGCGAGCTGGTCGTGACCCCGCGCCGCGTGCTGCGGGCCCAGCGCCGGTTCACGGTGGACGTGCGCTACGGCGGCACGACCGGGCAGCCGACGGACGCGACCGGCGCCCTCTACGGCTGGGTCTCCTACGCCGACGGCGCGTTCGTGGCCAACGAGCCGGACGGCGCCCCGACCTGGTACCCGGTCAACGACTCGCCGTCGGACAAGGCGACCTACGACTTCCGGATCACCGTTCCGCGGGGCACGGTCGCGGTGGCCAACGGCGACCTCGTCGGCCGACGGACCCGCAAGGGTTGGACGACGTTCCGCTGGTCGAGCCGGGAGCCGATGGCGAGCTACCTGTCGATGGCCGCGAGCGGCGACTACACGCTCACCCGGCAGCGGGCGGTGGGCGGGTTGCCGATCATCAACGCCGTTGACCAGGACCTGTCCGCGGCGGACCAGGCCAAGACCCGCGCCAGCCTCGCCCAGCAGCCGGCGATGATTGGCTTCTACTCCCGTCTCTTCGGTCGCTACCCGTTCAGCTCCTTCGGTGCGGTGGTGGACGACGACGAGGACGCCGAGTACGCGCTGGAGAACCAGACCCGGCCGATCTACTCCGGCGCGCCCGACGAGGCGACCGTCGCCCACGAGCTGGCCCACCAGTGGTACGGCGACAGCGTGACGCCCCGGCGGTGGCGGGACATCTGGCTGAACGAGGGCTTCGCCACCTACGCGGAGTGGATGTGGAATGCCCGCCGCGACCGGGCCACGGTCGCCGAGCAGTTCGAGGAGGCCTACGCGCGCCCCGCAACGGACGAGTTCTGGCAGCTGAAGGTGGCCGACCCGGGCGCGCCCAACCTGTTCGAGGCAGCCGTCTACGACCGGGGCGCGATGACCCTGCAGGCGCTGCGGCTCGAGGTCGGCGACCGGGACTTCTTCCGGATCCTGCGGGCCTGGGCCCAGCGCAACCGCTACGGGGTCGTCTCCACGGCCGACCTGGTCCGACTGTCCGAGCGCATCTCGGGCGAGCAGCTGGACGGGCTGTTCGACACCTGGCTGTACACGCCGGGCAAGCCGGCCCGGCCCTGAGGAGGAGCCCTCAGATCACGCCGCGCTGGCGTAGGTCCGGGGGCAGCTGAGCCGCCGCCTCGGTGTCCATCAGCCACAGCGTACGGGCGACCCCGGCCACCCCGGCGCCGGGCACCTGCACCGGCCCGGCCCCGAGCAGGGCCATCGTGGCGGCAGCGGCCTTGTCGGCTCCGGTGACCAGGAACCAGACCTCGCGCGACCGGTTGATCACCGGCAGGGTGAGGCTGATCCGCTCGGGCGGCGGCTTGGGCGAGGCACGGACGGCGATCACGTCGCCCTCCGCGTAGGACGACGGGTGCTCGGGGAACAGTGAAGCCACGTGCCCGTCCGGGCCCAGGCCCAGCAGGCACAGGTCGAACACGGTGCTGCCGAGCTCCGCGGCGTACGCCTCGGCCGCCGCGTCCAGGTCGGCACCGCCGCCCCCCGCCGGCATCGGGTGGATGCGGGCCGGGTCCAGGCCGAGTCCGGACAGCGTCTCCAGCGTCGGCTCGGCGTTGCGATCGTCGTCGTCGGCGGGCACGAAGCGCTCGTCGCCCCACCACAGCTCCACCCGGCCCCAGTCGACCGCCGAGCTGGGGCCCTCGGTGGCGAGCAGGCCGTACGCCTTGGTCGCGATCCGGCCGCCGGTCAGGGCCACCTGCGGCACCCGGAAATCACGCTGGATCTCGCCCAGCCGGGCGAGCAGCCGCGCCGTCAGCGCCTCCGCCACGTCGTCGGGCGTCGCGTGCACCAGGATCTCAGGCTGTTTGGTCATCGGTGACCTCCGTTCGCCAGCGCCTGCAGGGTCTGCTCGTAGACCGGATCGGCGTCCATCCGGCGCAGCTCCTCGGTGATCAGCTCGGTGGTGCCGCGCCGCTTCAGGGCGACCCGCCGCTCGGGCTGGCCTGGCACGGCGTAAGCCGCCAGCAGCCCGTCCGGCCGGGTGACGGCGATGTCGCCGCTGTCGGTGACCAGGCGGACGGCGGTGATCCCCGGCCCGCCGCTGCCCGTCGGCTCCACGGGAACCCCCAGCCGGTCGGCCAGCCAGGCCACCAGCAGGTCGGCCGACGGGTTCCCCGCCTCGGCCTCGACCCGGACTGCGGTCACCGTCGACGGGTACTGGTCCAGCGCGGCCGCGAGCAGCGCGCGCCACGGGGTCAGCCGGGTCCAGCTCAGGTCGGTGTCGCCGGGGGAGTAGTGGGCGGCCCGGTCCCGCAGGGCGGCGCTTGGATCGGGCGTGGCGGCCGCGTCGGTCAACCGGCGCAGGGTGAGCTGGGCGAGCTCGTCCGCCGTCTGGTCCGTCGGCGCCCGGCCCGGCCACCAGATGACCACCGGCGAGTCGGGCAGCAGCAGCGGCCGGATCACCGACGCGGGGTGGTCGGCTGCCGCCCCCCGCATCCGGATCACCACGACCTCGCTGGGGGTGCCCTCGCCGACGTGCAGCTCGGCGTCCAGGCCGGGCTCCGGGTCGCCGCTGCTGACCACGAGCAGGATCCGGGACGGATGGTCGCGGCCGGCCGCCATGCTGGCCTCGCAGGCGGCGGCGAACTCGGACTCGTCGCAGACCACGATCAGGGTCAGCACCATGCCCTGGGTCGCGCTGCCGGCTGCCCGCCGGATCCGGAGCAGCTCGGCGGAGATGGCGGCCGAACTGGTTCCGTCGAGCTTGGTGATCACGGCCGCCGCCAGGCGAAGCCGTCGCGGGCCAGCATGGCATCGGCCCCGGCCGGCCCCCACGACCCGGGCTCGTAGGGCTCGGGCTGGTCGGAGCGGTTCGCCCAGTGCTCCAGCACCGGGTCGAGGATGGTCCAGGACAGCTCGACCTCCTCGTGTTGCGGGAACAGCGGCGGGTCGCCGAGCAGCACGTCCAGGATCAGCCGCTCGTACGCCTCGGGCGAGGACTCGGTGAACGAGCCGCCGTAGCCGAAGTCCATGTTGACCTCGCGGATCTCCATCTGGGTGCCCGGGACCTTCGCGCCGAAGCGCAGGGTTACGCCCTCGTCCGGCTGGATCCGCAGCACCAGCGCGTTGTACCCGAGCTCCGCGGTGTCGGTCTGGGCGAACGGCAGGTGCGGGGCCCGCTTGAACCCGAGCGCGATCTCGGTCACCCGCCGGGCCAGCCGCTTGCCGGTGCGCAGGTAGAACGGCACCCCGGCCCAGCGCCGGTTGTCGATGTCGACCCGGATGGCCGCGTAGGTCTCGGTGCGGGAGTCCGACGGGATCCGGTCCTCCTCCAGGTAGCCGCGCACCTGCGCGCCCCCGGCCCAGCCGCCCGCGTACGCGCCTCGGGCGGTGTACCGGTCGAGGTCGGCGGCCGGGCGGGTGGCGGCCAGCACCTTCTGCTTCTCGGTCCGCAGCTGCCGGGCCTCGAACGAGGTCGGCTCCTCCATGGCGGTCAGCGCGAGCAGCTGCAGCAGATGGTTCTGGATCACGTCGCGGGCGATGCCGATCCCGTCGAAGTAGCCGGCCCGGCCCCCGATGCCGATGTCCTCGGCCATGGTGATCTGCACCTGGTCGACGTAGTGGTTGTTCCACACCGGCTCGAACAGCTGGTTGGCGAAGCGCAGCGCCAGCAGGTTCTGCACCGTCTCCTTGCCCAGGTAGTGGTCGATCCGGAACACGGCCGATGAGGGAAACACGTCCGAGACCACCCGGTTCAGCTCCCGGGCGCTGGCCAGGTCGTGCCCGAACGGCTTCTCGATCACCACCCGGCTCCACCGGCCGGGCACCTGGTCGGCCAGCCCGTGCTCCCGCAGCTGCCCGACCACGGTCTCGAACAAGCCGGGCTGGATGGACAGGTAGAAGGCGTGGTTGCCGCCGGTGCCTCGCTCGAGGTCAAGCTCGCCGATCGTCTCGGCCAGCCGGTGAAAGGCGTCCCAGTCCCCGATCTCGCCCGACACGAACCGGATGCCCTCGGACAGCTGCTGCCAGACCTCGGTGCGGAACGGCGTACGCGCGCCGGACCGGACGGCGTCGCGGACGACCTCGGCGAACGCGGCGTGGTCCCAGTCCCGCCGGCCGAAACCGACCAGCGCGAACCCCGGTGGAAGCAGCCCGCGATTCGCCAGGTCGTAGACCGCCGGCATCAGCTTCTTGGTTGCCAGGTCACCGGTGACGCCGAAGATCACCAGCACGCACGGGCCGGCGATCCTCGGCAGTCGCCGGTCCTGCGGGTCGCGGAGCGGGTTGGCGTCGACCGCCGTCATCCCGTTCCCACTAGGCGGGGGTCTCCTTGACGTCCGGATCGGCGCTGCCCCCGGGGTTTGCCTTGCCGTTCTTGGCGTCGTCGAGGGCCGTCTGCACGGTCTCGACCAGCTCGTTCCAGGACGCCTCGAACTTCTCCACGCCCTCCCGCTCGAGCACGTCGACCACGTCGTCGTAGGAGATACCGACCGCAGCCAGGTCGTCCATCACCTGCTGCGCGTCCTCCTCGGTGTCGCTGACCATGTCGCCCTGCACCTCGCCGTGGTCGGCGAACGCCTTCATCGTCTTCTCCGGCATGGTGTTGACGGTGCCCGCGACGACCAGGTCGGTGACGTACATGGTGTCGGAGTAGGCCGGGTCCTTCACCCCGGTCGAGGCCCACAGGGGCCGCTGCCGGTTCGCACCCTGGGCCTCCAGGGCGGCGAAGCGCTCACCGGAGAACTCGTCCTCGAACAGCGCGTACGCCAGCCGAGCATTGGCGATCGCGGCCTTGCCCTTGAGGGCCGCCGCCTCGTCGGAGCCGACCGCGTCCAGCCGCTTGTCCACCTCGGAGTCCACCCGCGACACGAAGAACGACGCCACCGAGTGGATCTGCCGCAGGTCGTGGCCGTTGGCCGCCGCCTGCTCCAGGCCGCTGAAGTAGGCATCGATCACGCCGCGATAGCGCTCGAGGGAGAAGATCAGGGTGACGTTGACGCTGACCCCCTCGGCGATGGCCGCGGTGATGGCCGGCAGGCCGGGCTTGGTCGCCGGGATCTTGATCAGCACGTTGGGTCGATCGACGATCTTCCACAGGTCGAGGGCCTGGGCGATCGTCTCCTCGGTCTTCATGGCGAGTGTCGGGTCGACCTCGATGGACACCCGGCCATCGACCCCGTTGGTCGCTGCCGAGGTCGCCGCGAACACGTCGCAGGCGTTGCGGACGTCGTCGGTGGTCAGCGCCTTGATGGTGTCCTCGACGTCGGAGTCGGTGGCGGCCAGCTCGCGGACCTGGTCGTCGTAGAGCTGCCCGTTGGCCAGCGCCGCGGCGAAGATCGTCGGGTTGGTCGTCACCCCGGTGACCGACGAGCCCGACACCAGGTCGGACAGGTTGCCCGAGGTGATGCGGTCCCGCGAGAGGTCGTCCAGCCAGATGGAGACGCCGGCGTCCGCCAGTGCCTGAAGTCGTTCGCTCATGATCGGTTCCTCCTTGGTCCGGAGCTGGGCGCTCCGGGTCTCAGCTGATGGTGGCGCCCGGGTCGGACTCCAGGTCGGCCGGGCCCTTGGGGCCGGCCGCCGTCGCGTGTACCGGTGCGTCGGTGGAACTGGTGGCGGCCAGGCTCTCCCTGGCCGCCCCGCCTCCCCATGTCGGCCTCGACCACCTTCGCGCCACTGAAGCCGAACTCGTCGAAGAGCTTCGAGCCCGAGGCGCTCGCGCCGTAGTGGTTGATGCTGATGATCCGGCCGGCGTCCCCCACCAGGTCGCGCCAGCCGGCGCTGACGCCGGCCTCGATGCTGACCCGGGCCCGGACGTCCGGGGGGATGACCGAGTCGCGGTACGCCTGGTCCTGCTCGTCGAACCACTCCCGGCACGGCATGGAGACCACCCGGGCGGCGATGCCGTCGGCGGCGAGCTGCGCCTGGGCCTCCACCGCGTACTGCACCTCCGAACCGGTGCCGATCAAGATGACCTCCGGGTCGCCGTCGGCGTCCTTGAGCACGTACGCGCCCTTGGCCACGCCCGAGGTGTCGGCGAACCCGTCCGCCCCGCGGGGCACGATGGGCAGCGCCTGCCGAGTCAGGATCAGCGCAGCCGGGCGGTCGGTGTTGCGCAGCACGGTGGCCCAGGCCGCCGCCGTCTCGTTGGCGTCTCCCGGCCGGACCACGTCCAGCCCGGGGATCAACCGGAGCGCGGCGACGTGCTCGATCGGCTGGTGGGTCGGCCCGTCCTCGCCCAGGCCGATCGAGTCGTGGGTCCAGATGTAGATCACCGGCAGCCGCATCAGGGCCGACAGCCGGACCGCGCCGCGCATGTAGTCGCTGAACGTCAGGAAGGTCGCGCCGTAGACGCGGGTGCCGCCGTGCGCCTTGATCCCGTTCATGATCGCGCCCATGGCGTGCTCGCGGATGCCGAAGTGCAGCACCCGGCCGTAGGGGTTCCCGGGGAACATCTTGCTCTGCCGGTCGGTCGGCAGGAAGCTGGGCTCGCCCTCCGGAGTGGTGTTGTTGGACTCGGCCAGGTCCGCGGACCCGCCCCACAGCTCCGGCATCCGCGGGGTGATCGCGTTGATCACCTTGCCCGAGGCCGCCCGGGTGGCGATGCCCTTGGCGTCGGCGTCCCAGCTGGGCAGGTCGGCGTCCCAGCCCGGCGACAGCTCGTCGGCGACGAACCGGTCGTAGAGGGCCTTGCCCTCGGGGTTGGCCGCCGCCCAGGTCTCGAACTGCGACTCCCACGCCTGCTGGGCCTGCTGGCCGCGCTCGCGCAGGAGCCGGGTGTGCGCGATCACCTCGTCGGAGACCTCGAAGGTCTGCTCGGGGTCGAAGCCCAGCACCTTCTTGGTGGCCGCCACCTCCTCGTCCCCGAGGGCGGAGCCGTGGGCGCTGCCGGTGCCCTGCTTCTTGGGCGCCGGCCAGCCGATGATCGTCTGCAGCTGGATGAAGCTCGGCTGGTCGGTCACGCCGCGTGCCGTCTCCAGCGCGGCCTGCAGCGCCGCGACGTCCTCGACGTACTCGGTGTCGCCGTTGGTCCAGTCCACGGTCTGCACGTGCCAGCCGTACGCGGCGTAGCGGGCCGCCACGTCCTCGGACAGCGCGATGTTGGTGTCGTCCTCGATCGAGATGCGGTTGCTGTCGTAGATCAGGGTGAGGTTGCCCAGCCGCTGCGTGCCGGCCAGCGAGGACGCCTCACCGCTCACACCCTCCTCGATGTCGCCGTCGGAGGCGAGGCAGTAGATGTGGTGGTCGAAGGGCGACTCGCCGGGCGCGGCGTCGGGGTCGAGCAGGCCGCGCTCGCGGCGCTCGGCCATGGCCATGCCGACCGCGTTGGCGACACCCTGGCCGAGCGGCCCGGTGGTGATCTCCACGCCGTCGGTGTGCCCGTACTCCGGGTGGCCGGGGGTCTTGGAGTCCCAGGTCCGCAGCGACTTGATGTCGTCCAGCTCGAGGCCGAAGCCGCCGAGGTAGAGCTGCAGGTAGAGCGTGAGGCTCGAGTGGCCGCAGGACAGCACGAAACGGTCTCGGCCCGGCCAGTGGGTCTCGGCCGGGTTGTGCCGCATCACCTTCTGGAACAGCAGGTAGGCGACCGGCGCCAGGCTCATCGCCGTACCCGGGTGGCCATTGCCGACCTTCTGCACGGCGTCGGCGGCGAGCACCCGGACGGTGTCGACGGCGCGAGAGTCCAGGTCGGACCACCCCTCGGGGACCACGGCCCGGTCTGCTTCCTCGGTACTGGTCACGGCTGGCGTTCCTTCCACGAGAGCGGCGGTGTTCTGGGCGGCACGGGCCTGGCCCGAGCCTATCGGGGTGAGCCCCTGCTCCGTACAGTGGCTGGGCAGTGAACACTTCGCGGCGGCGCCGACGGTGATCTGCCCCTCAGAAGTGATCATCGGGGAGGGTTGGCCCCTAGACTTCTTCAGCGCAGGACGAATCCCACGAACGTGAGCGAGTGGAGCGAGTGACGAGCATCGACGTACCCGGCCGGGTGACGGGGGAGCCCGCGGGCGGCGTCGAGGTCCAGCTGCCGGCCGTGGCCCGGATCTGGCATGTGCTCACCGCGTACGTCGGGCTGACCAAGCCCCGGATCATCGAGCTGCTGCTGGTGACCACCGTGCCGGCGATGTTCCTCGCCGCGGGCGGCGTGCCGCCGCTGCGCCTGGTGCTGCTGACCATGATCGGTGGCTGCCTGGCCGCGGCGAGCGCCAACGTCTTCAACTGCGTGCTGGACCGCGACATCGACGAGCGGATGCGCCGGACCCGGCGCCGGCCGCTGCCCCGGCACATGGTCGATCCGCGGGCAGCGACCCTGTTCGGGCTGGTGCTCGGAGTGGCCGCCACCGCCTGGCTCGGGCTCTACGTCAACTGGCTGTCGGCGCTGCTGGCCCTGGGGGCCAACGCCTTCTACGTCGGGGTCTACACCGTCTGGCTGAAGCGGAGGACCCCGCAGAACATCGTGTGGGGCGGCATCGCCGGCTGCTTCCCGCCCCTGATCGGCTGGACCGCGGTGACCGGGTCGGTCTCCTGGGTGCCGCTGGTGTTGTTCCTGATCGTGTTCCTCTGGACCCCGCCGCACACCTGGGCCCTCGCGCTGCGCTACCGCGAGGACTACGCGGCCGCGGACGTGCCGATGCTGCCGGTGGTGCGGCCGGCGGTGGTGGTGGGCCGGCAGATCATGGTCTACTCCGTGCTGACCGTGGCCGCGTCGCTGCTGCTCTGGCCGGTCGCCGGCACCGGGTGGGTCTATCCGACCGTGGCGGTGCTCGCCGGCGCCGCCCTGCTCTGGGAGTCCGGCCAGCTGTGGTCGCGGGCGGCGAGGGGCATGACCGATGCCGCCCTCAAACCGATGCGGCTGTTTCACTGGTCGAACTCCTACCTGGCGCTGGTCTTCGTGGCCGCCGCGGTCGACCCCCTGCTCTTTTGAGCTTGCTGCTCGCGCCCGCAGCGGGACCACGAGATGCCGTCTTCCTCCCGCGCTCGGTCGACGGAAGAACGTTGTCGAACTTCCTTGGTCGTCCAGACGCCATCGGGTCCGCGGCTTACCGACTACGTCCTGGTCCGGCCGGTGACGACCTCGACGGCCCTGCTGGAGCTGCAGCAACGGGTGGCCCGGACCCTGAGCCGACCCACTTACGCCGGCTTCGACGATGGTCGCTGGACCCCGCACGTCACCCTCGCCCGCCG
Organism: uncultured Propionibacteriaceae bacterium; assembly: GCA_964247485.1. Taxonomy (GTDB): domain Bacteria; phylum Actinomycetota; class Actinomycetes; order Propionibacteriales; family Propionibacteriaceae; genus Microlunatus. The sequence goes on along the minus strand of CAXTVE010000007.1, from coordinate 1,965 downwards.
GGTGCGGGTCGACCAGGTCGGCCCGTCGCTGCGGGCCCTGGCCGGCAGGCCATCCGAGCTGACCACTCGGGTCCGTCAGGCCCGCCGCTGGGACAGCGAGGCGGAGCGCACCTGGCTCCTCACCACCCGCGCGTCCTGACGAAACCGGGCCAGGTTCGACGCGTCGGAAGGGCTCTCGCGGATACGGGTCCGACCGGGTTCGGTCGAACCCGGGCTCGAGAGCGTGCTGGTGTCATCGCGTACGCCTCGGAGCGGGCCGACGTCCGTGACCCGGCCGAGGTGCTGCTGGGGCGGCTGGTCTACCCGCGTAGCGGCACCCGGGCGTCCTCGACGAGCTGACCGGACTCGGTGACGGCGTCGACCGGCTGCCGGCGCCGTACCGACAGCATCAGGTTGGTGCCGGCGGCGACGGCCAGCGAGGCGCCGAGCAGGTGCAGCAGCACCAGCCCGATCGGCAGCCCGAGGTGGTACTGGGCGATACCGATGCCGGCCTGCACCAGCTCGACGGCCAGCAGCAGCACGGCGGCCCGGCTGCGCAGCAGCCCCACGCAGAGGACGGTGCCGGCCACGGCCGTGTACACCGCGGCCGAGTGCAGGGAAGTCAGCAGCATCGGGTCCAGACCGTTGCGCGGTACGGCGGCGTCCCCGGCGTGCGGCCCGCTGCCGGTGAGCACGGTACCGACCACCACCGCGACCCCGAGCACGGCCAGCGTGACCGCGGGCAGCGCGGCCAGGCCCGACGCGACCGGCCGGGCGACCCACCCACGGGTCCGCCGGACCAGCCAGACCGCCAGCGAGATCAGCACCATCGAGAGCAGCAGGTGCGCCCCGACCAGGTACGGGTTGAGGGCGAAGAGCACGGTGATGCCGCCGAGCACGACCTGGGCGGGGATGCCCAGCGCCAGGCCGGCGGCCAGCCAGCGCAGGTCCTTCCGCTTCTCGGGGGGTCCGAGGGGGGTCGTCCCCCCGCGCTGGGCTGCGCGGGCGGCCCGGCCCGGGTCGCGGAAGAGCAGGGCGCGCACGAAGGTCGCGACCGCGATGATCACCAGCACGAAGGTGAGCAGCCGGTTGCCGAACTCGATGGCCCCGTGCAGACCCAGCTCGGGGTGTGCGACGAAGGACTCGTCGGTGCAGCGCGGCCAGGTCGGGCAGCCGAGCCCGGAGCCGGTCAGCCGGACCAGTGCGCCGGTGACGACGATGCCGATGTTGGCCACCAGCGAGGCGATGGCCCAGCGCGGCAGGGCGCGCGGGCCGCGGAGCAGGCGCATCAGGTCCATCGGAACAACCTCCGGGTCAGGGCGGCTGCGGCCACCAGCCACACCAGCAGCACGGCGAGCGGGCCGAGCAGCGCCTGCCCGACGGCAGCCGCCCGCAGACCCTCGCCGAGTGCGGCGGTCGGCAGCAGGGCAACCAGCGGTTGCCACGCCGCTGGGTAGCGGTCGAGCGGCACCAGCAGGGCGCCGCCCGCCAGCAGCACGACGTAGACCAGGTTGGCCACGGCCAGCGTGACCTCGGCGCGCAGCCGGCCGGCCAGCAGCAGGGCCAGGCTGACGAACGCCGCTGCGCCCAGCACCACCAGCCCCACCGCCGCCAGCGCCGAGGCGGCGGTGAAAGCCGGCCGCCAGCCGAGCGCCAGCCCGACGACGCCGAGCACGACGAGCTGGGCGGTCAGCACCAGCAGCACTGCGGCCGCCTTGCCGGCCAGCAGCCCGGAGCGCCCGAGCGGCGTTGCGACCAGCCGCTCGAGCACCCCGTAGCGGCGTTCGAAGCCGGTCGCGATGGCCACCGACGTGAAGGCCGAGGACCAGACCGCGAGGGCCAGCACCGAGGGGGCGAGCGTGTCGAGGCTGCCGAGCCGGCCGCCGGTCAGCGGCCCGGCGACCAGCAGGCCGACCGGGATGGCCAGGGCGAGCAGCAGCTGCTCCCCGTTGCGCGCGAGCAGCCGGGCCTCGGTCAGCGCGTGCC
>CAXTVE010000006.1:15064-22519 GCA_964247485.1 uncultured Propionibacteriaceae bacterium | reverse complement strand
CCCTCGAGGCCGTGCATGAGCGCCCGCGCCGTGCGCGAGATGGGCCGGACCCCGGCGCAGGCCCGCTACGCCGCGACGGTCGCGGCGGCCCGGTCGCTCCACCGCACCGACATCGGCCGAATCCGCGTCGGCGGCCGGGCCGACCTCGCCGTCCTGGACGCGCCGTCGCACCTGCACCTCGCCTACCGCCCCGGCGTCCCGATCGCCCGCGCGCTCGACCTGAGCGGTTAGTCCGCCGCGACCCGTGGCGGGCTGCGCCATGGGCCTTGCGGTCACCGCTGCGGTCCGGCGTGGTCGGGTGCCTCGCTCCACCGAGCGAGGAACTCCTCGAGGGTGAGCTCGATGAGTTGGTTCTTGACGTAGCCGAGCAGCTGCTCACTGGCCGGGAGGTCACCAGCCGGCAGCGACAGCACCACCTCGTCGTCGAGGATCTGCCTGACCACGAGCTCGGTCAGCGACGGTGGTGGCAGCAGCCCACCCAGCATCTCGCTCAACAGGTAGTGGGCCCACCGGGCACCCTTGACGAGGACGGGCCCCGACCGCGGTTCGAGCGCAGCGACCAGGACGGCTCCTGCGCTCACATCCTCTCGGCGTGTCACCGCCTGATCATCCCTGGTGCGGGTCGGCCCTCGCCACTCGTACGCCTCGGCCGGCCCGCGCGACACCCAGCAACCTCCCCGGGGGCGACCACGTCGCGCCACTAGGGTGGCGCGGGTGAAGCTGCGCGAGCAGAGGGTCCGGATCCCCGCGCCGGACGGTGAGATCCAGGCGATCCTGATCGAGCCGGTGGGCCCGTCCCGGGGCCGCTCCGTCCTCTACTACACCGATATCTTCCAGCTCCACGAGTCGACGCTGCGCACCGCCCGGCAGCTGGCCGCGGCCGGGATGCTCGTCTGTCTGCCCGAGATCTACCCGCGCGAGCACGCCGGCGTGGCGCTGGAGTTCGACGACGCGGGGAAGCAGTCCGGGCTGGCCGCCGCCGCACACACCACGACCGACCAGTTCGACGCCGACCGCGCCGCGGCACTGGACTACCTCGAGCAGCGCGACGACGTCGACGAGATCGCCGTGGTCGGCTTCTGCCTGGGCGGTCACCTGGCCTTCCGGGCCGCCTTCGACCCGCGGGTCGCCGCCACGGTCTGCTTCTACCCCACCGGCCTGCACAACGGCGCGCTCGGCGCCGACGACCCCGGCTCCCTCGCCGACGCCGCGCGGATCCGCGGGCGGCTGATGGTCGTCTTCGGCAGCCAGGACCCGCACGTCCCGGCCGACGCCCGACGGCAGATCCTGACCGCCCTGTACGCAGCCGGGCTGGACGACCTCGAGCTGCACGTCTACCGCGGCGGCGAGCACGCCTTCATGCGGGACGTCGGGCCGCGGCACGACCCCGTGCTGACCGCGTCGGCGCTGGCCGAGGCAGTCAGCTTCCTGACCGCCCGGTGACGCTCGGCCGGACCGGTCAGCGCCAGCCGAGCTCGGGGGCCAGGTAGCGGACCACGCTATCGAGGATGTGGGCGTTGTAGTCGACGCCGAGCTGGTTGGGCACGGTCAGCAGCAGCGTGTCCGCGGCGGCGACCGCCTCGTCCTCGGCCAGCTCGGCGACCAGCTTGTCCGGCTCGCCCGCGTACGTCTTGCCGAAGCGGGCGTTGCCGCCGTCGAGCCAGCCGACCGTGTCGGTGCTGGTGGTCTCCCGCCAGAAGAGCTGGCGGTCCAGGTCGTTGACGATCGGGAAGAGGCTGCGGCTCACCGAGACCCGCGGCTCACGCTCGTGCCCGGCGGCCGCCCAGGCCGCGCGGAACAGGGCGATCTGCTCGGCCTGCAAGGCATGGAACGGCACCCCGGTGTCCTCGGTCAGCAGGGTCGAGCTCATCAGGTTGAGTCCCTGCTGGCCGGTCCACTCGGCGGTGGCCCGGGTGCCGGCGCCCCACCAGATCCGCTCCCCCAGACCCGGCGCGTGCGGCTCGATCCGCAGCAGCCCCGGCGGGTTGGGGAACATGGGCCGCGGATTGGGTTGGGCGAAGCCCTCCCCCGACAGGGCCTGCAGGAAGAGCTCGGTGTGCTCCCGCGCCATGTCGGCGTCAGTGCTGCCGTCGGCGGGCTCGTAGCCGAAGTAGCGGAAGCCGTCGACGACCTGCTCGGGCGACCCCCGGCTGATGCCCAGCTGCAGACGGCCGTCGGACAGCAGGTCGGCCGCCCCGGCGTCCTCGGCCATGTAGAGCGGGTTCTCGTAGCGCATGTCGATGACCGCGGTGCCGATCTCGATCCGGCTCGTCCGCGCCCCGACCGCGGCCAGCAGGGGGAACGGCGACGCCAGCTGGCGGGCGAAGTGGTGCACCCGGAAGTAGGCGCCGTCCGCGCCGACCTCCTCGGCCGCCACGGCCAGCTCGACCGACTGCCGCAGGGCGTCCCCGGCCGTACGGACCATCGAGTGCTCCGACGGTGACCAGTGTCCGAAGGACAGGAATCCGATCTTCTTCATATGCCCGCAACACCGCGTACGTCGAGCCCATTCCGGGTCCGGGGCACCCTAGGGCGGGGACAGCTTGACTTTGGCCAGTAGCGGTAGTGACGGGACCTGCGAGCCTCTGGTCGTCGATTCCAACGACAGGGCGAGGTAATCGCTGTTCGCAGGCAGCTTGATCCACTGCCGCACGTTTCCGCTCTCGCGCACCGGGCCGACCGACGTCGGCTTGTCATTGTCGACGGTCCACAGCTCGAAGGTCTGATCCTTGCCGGGATCACCAAGATCGTTGCCGATAAAGAGGGCCTCGTTGCGCTCCCGGGACACCACGAAAGAGATTCGGGTGCCGTCCAGCGTCGTCTCGTTGCGGACGTACGTGTCCGGTGCGGTCCACAGCTCGGTCTCGCGCTGCTGCTGCACCACGCGGGTCTGGCTCTGCTCCCAGGAGAGGTAGACCCAACCGCTGAGCACCAGCGCGACGACCAGAGCGGCCGCGACCACCGCGCCGAGCAGCCAGTCGCGACCCCGCTTGTGCGTTCGGCCACCCAGGTCCCTCGACAGGTCGGCCGGGACATCCAGCCAGGGCTGTACCGGCAGCACCGACGGGTGCTCCTCCAGCGGTACGACCTCGTCGGGGCGAAGCGGTCGCAGCTCGGTGACCTGCGCGGGCAGCGCCCGGCGCGGCGCCACCTCGCGTCCGTCGCTCTCCGCACCGGCCACGGCACCGTTGGTCGCGGCCAGGCGCCGGCCCGACACCTGCGCACCGGTGACTGCGGCCATGACCGAGGCCCGCAGGCTCGCCGGCGGCGCCGCCGCCGCCAGCGGGCTCAGCTCAGCCAGGGTGTCGGCGAACTCGGCCACCTCTTGCCGGCAGCCGGGACAGCCGGTGAGGTGGCCCTCGAACTCGAGCCGCTCGCCCGGGCTCAGCGCGTCCACCGCGTACGAGCCGGCGGCACTGTGCAGGTCGGTCACGAGCGCACCCCCATCGCGTCGCGGAGGCCGGCGAGGCCGTCTCGGATCAGGGCCTGCACCACATGCAGCGGCAGCCCGAGCAGATGCGCCACCTCGGCCTGGCTGTAGCCGCCGAAGTAGGCCAGCGTGACCGCCTGACGCTCGTCCTCACTGAGCGAGCGCAGCGCCCGCCGCGCCGGCTCGGCCTCGTCCCGGGACGTGTGCTGCGCAGGTAGGTCGAGCTCGACGGCCGCCAGGGCGGCGTACCGGTCGGGGAGCGCGTCCTGGTCCACCGTACGGACCCGAGCGGCGACCCGGCGATGGGCCAGCGACATCAACCAGGCCAGCACGCTGCTCCGCTGCGCATCGAACCCGGGCGCCTGCCGCCAGACGTCGGCGTAGATCTCCTCGCTGGCCTCCGCCGCCAGTGCGGGCGACCGCAGGACAGTCAGCGCGATGCCGTAGACGTAGGCTGAGGTCGCGTCGTAGAAGTCGGCGAAGGCGGCCGAGTCACCCTTGGCCATGAGCTGCATCAGCACGGTCAGCCGGGCCACCGTTCGGGCACGACCGACTAGCCCCCTCATTGCCCCTGAGTTCGTGGCGCGGGCGCTGACTCCTGAACCCCTCCAGGGCGGTGCAACATCGATCCGACCACTCTAAGCCGACTTAGCACGGCCCGCACGATTAGTCTCAAGCCCGTTCACGGCCGCGCTCACAGCTCGAGCTTGAAGCCCAGGTGCGAGGCCGCGAAGCCGAGGCGGGAGTAGAAGCGGTGGGCGTCACCGCGGCTCCGGTCGCTGGTCAGCTGGACCAGCGCGCAGCCCCGGCGCCGGGCCTCCGCCACCGCCCAGGTGATCATCGCCCGTCCGAGTCCGCGGCTGCGGTGGGCCCGGCCCACCCGGACCGCCTCGATCTCCGCCCGCAGCGCGCCGCGGCGGGACAGCCCGGGCAGGAAGCTCAGCTGCAGGGTGCCGATGACCTCCTCGTCCGCGACCGCCACCACGAGCAGGTGCGCGGGGTCCGCGTCCACGGTGGCGAAGGCGGTCCGGTAGACGACCAGATCGGTCGGATCGGCGCCGGTCTCCCGGGACCGACCCAGGGGATCGTCGGCCAACAACCCGACGATCGCGGCGACGTCGGCGAGCACCGCCCGCCGCAGGACGACCTCGCCGGTCGGCAGCGGCAGGGTCGCCAGCGCCGCCGCCCCCACCTCAGGCGGCCAGCGCGGTGAACGCCTGGTCGATGAGCTCCAGCCCCTGCTCGACCTCGGCCGCCGTGACGACGGCCGGCGGCACGACGTGCAGCCGGTTGTCGGCGATGAACGGCAACAGCCCGCGTCCGACCAGGTCCTTCTTCAGCCGACCCATGGTCGCCGCGTCGACGGGCTGCCGGGTCGTCCGGTTCGCCACGAGCTCGACCGCCCAGAAGACCCCGGTGCCACGGACCTCGCCGACCAGCGGGTGCTTGTCCGCCAGCGCCGCGAGGCCGGGACGGAGGTGGTCGGCACCGATCCGGGCGGCGTTCTCCACCACCCCCTCCTCCTGCATCGCGGTCAGCGCGGCGACGATGCTCGCCGCCGCCAGCGGGTGGCCGGAGTAGGTGAGGCCGCCCGGGAAGACCCGGTCATCGAACTCCCGGGCGATGCTCTCGGAGATGATGACCCCGCCGACGGGGACGTAGCCGGAGTTGACGCCCTTGGCGAAGGTGATCAGGTCGGGCCGGACGTCGTGCGCGTCGAGGGCGAACCAGTGCCCCGTACGCCCGAAGCCGGCCATCACCTCGTCCAGGATGAGCAGGATGTCGTAGCGGTCGGCGATCGCGCGGACCCCGGCCAGGTAGCCGGGCGGCGGGACCATGATGCCGGCCGTGCCCGGGATCGTCTCGAGCAGGATGGCGGCCACGGTGCCGGGCCCCTCCGCCTGGATGACCCGCTCGAGGTGGTGCAGCGCCCGGGCGCACTCCTCCTCCTCGGTCGCCGCCCAGAACTCGGTGCGGTAGAGGTAGGGCCCGAACACGTGGACGTGCCCGCGCGCGTACTCGTTGGGAATCCGGCGCCAGTCGCCGGTGGCGACGATCGCCGCCCCGGTGTTGCCGTGGTAGGAGCGATAGCGGGAGACGACCTTGTCGCGGCCGGTGACCAGCCGGGCCATCCGGATGGCGTTCTCGTTGGCGTCGGCCCCGCCGTTGGTGAAGAACACCTTGGAGAAGCCCTCGGGTGCCCGGGCAGTGATCAGCCGGGACGCCTGCGCGCGTACGGCGCTGGCGTGGGCGGGCGCCAGCGTGGTCAGGGTCTGGGCCTGCTCGACGATGGCCGCGACCACCTTGGGGTGCTGGTGGCCGAGGTTGGTGAAGACCAGCTGGCTGGAGAAGTCGAGGTAGCGGCGGCCCTCGTGGTCCCACACCACGCTGCCCTTGCCACCGGCGAGCGGCAGCGGGGCGAGGCTCCCCTGCGCCGACCAGGAGTGGAAGACCGCGCTGGTGTCGGCCTCGGCGACCTCGGCGTTGCTGAGGGCGGCGGTCGGGGCGTCGTAGAGCGTGGTCATGGTTCCTCCCAAGGGCGGGGCGTGAGCTGGGTCCTACCTATCCTCCCGCACGCTCGATATCGTGCTCAAACACGCCGCCGACCGCCGACGACGCTCTCGCCCCCAGGAGGCGGCATGGCCCACACCACCACCGAGACACGGACCGAGTCGGCCCCGCCCCCGGTGTCCGGTGTCGACCGGTACTTCGGGATCACCGCCCAGGGCTCCACCATCCCGCGCGAGCTGCGGGCCGGGTTCACCACCTGGCTGACGATGAGCTACATCCTGTTCGTCAACCCCCAGGTGCTGATGCCCGCCATCCCGGTGCCCAACGCCTTCGTCCAGCTGCTGATGGCCACCTGCCTGGCCGCCGCCTTCGGCTCGCTGGCGATGGGCATCGTGGCCCGCTACCCGTTCGCCCAGGCCCCGGGCATGGGCCTGAACGCCTTCTTCGCCTTCACCGTGGTCGGCGCTCTCGGGTACCCCTGGCAGACCGCGCTCGGCGCGGTGTTCGTGTCCGGCGTGCTGTTCGTGGTGCTGAGCGTCATCGGGGCCCGGCAGGCGATCGTCCGGGCGATCCCGCTCGGCCTGAAGTTCGCGATCACGGCCGGCATCGGCGCGTTCCTCGCGTTCCTCGGCTTCCGCAGCGCCGGGATCGTGGTGAGCAACGAGGCGACCCTGCTCGGCCTGGGCGACCTGCGAAACCCGACCGCCTGGCTCGCGATCATCGGCCTGCTGTTGACCGCGGTGCTGATGTACCGCAAGATTCGGGGCGCCATCCTGTTCGGGATCCTGGCCACCTCGGTGCTGGCCATCATCACCCGGGTGCCGGTGTACGCCGGACCGGACGGCGCCCTGACCGCCTTCGCCGGCTTCCCGAACGGCATCGTCGGGCTCCCGGTGTGGCCGAGCGACCTGTTTGGTCAGCTGGACATCGGTGCCGCCCTCGGGATCGGGCTGTTCACCGTGGTCTTCACCTTCTTCTTCGTCGACTTCTTCGACGCCACCGGGACGTTGACCGGCCTGGCCCAGCGGGCGGGCTATCTGGACGAGCGCGGCGACATGCCCCGCGCCCGCCTGACGTTCTCGATGGACGGGCTGGCTGCCATGTTCGGCGCGCTGGTCGGCACCTCGACCACGACCGCGTACGTGGAGAGCGCCTCCGGGATCGAGGAGGGCGGCCGGACCGGACTGACCGCCACCGTCGTCGGCGCCCTGTTCGGGCTGTCGATGTTCCTCTGGCCGCTGGCCGGGGCGGTCCCCGGCGCGGCCACCGCGCCCGCGTTGATCCTGGTCGGGGCGCTGATGATGGAGGGCGTCAAGCAGGTGGAGTGGGGCGACATCGCCGAGGCCCTGCCGGCGTTCCTGACCATCATCGTGATGCCGCTGACGTTCTCGATCGCCAACGGGGTCAGCTTCGGCGTGATCAGCTACTGCCTGATCGCGCTGCTCAGCGGCCGGGGCCGCAAGGTGAGCCCGATCCTGTACGTCGTCGCCGCGCCGCGGGGGGGCCGGCGCGGG